>JAUVLX010000191.1 GCA_030600525.1 Desulfobulbus sp.
AAGGGATTCGTTTTCAGGCTGGATGACAACCCTTATGGGTAGGTCATATTTTTGGGCAAACTCAAAATCCCGCTGATCATGTGCGGGAACGGCCATAACGGCACCAGTCCCGTATTCTATCAAAACAAAGTTGGCCACATAGATAGGGATTCGATCACCATTAAAAGGGTTAATGCAGTATTTACCGGTAAAAACGCCTTTTTTGTCAGGTTCATGATCTGCAGTTGCTCGCTGCTTTTCTATGAGGGTTGCCTCTATAAATTCTTTTACCGCGCCCTCCTGTTGTTCCCCTGAGATGAGTTCATCAATTAAAGGGTGCTCAACAGCCAATGACATAAAGGTGACCCCATAAATGGTGTCTGGTCGAGTGGTAAATATAGAAACAACAGCATCAACTCCATCTACTTGGAAATCACAGGCAAGGCCTGTGCTTTTTCCAATCCAGTTGCGCTGCATGGTAGCAACTTTATCAGGCCAGCCGGTGAGCAAATCAAGATCTTCTAAGAGTTCATCGGCATAATCTGTGATTTTAAAAAACCAACCGTACATAGTTTTAGGGAAAACAGGTTGATCGCAGCGCCAGCAAAGACCGTCAATGACCTGTTCTCGAGCAAGAACTGTTTGGCAGTCGTTGCACCAGTTAACAGTGGTTTCTTTTCGGTACACCAGACCTTTTTCAAGCATTTCGAGAAATAATTGTTGTTCCCATCGATAATACTTTGGATTGCAGGTGGCAAGTTCTCGGTCCCAATCGTAACTGAGTCCGAGGGCTTTTAGCTGTTCACGCATGTAATCAATATTCTCGTAGGTCCATGCAGCAGGATGCACCCCTCTTTTCATGGCAGCATTTTCAGCAGGTAATCCAAACGCATCCCACCCCATGGGGTGAATGACGTTATACCCCTGAAGTCGCTTATACCTAGCAATAACATCACCTATGGTGTAATTACGTACGTGCCCCATATGAATCCGACCAGAAGGGTAGGGGAACATTTCCAATACATAATATTTCTCTTGAGTACTCTCATGAGTAACTTTGTACGGTGTAACTTTATCCCATTGCTGCTGCCACTTGCTCTCTATGGCTTGAAAATCGTATTTTTCGTTTGTCTGCTGCATAATCAGTTGCCGGTAATGAATTAAATATTCTGGTTACAAAAACCTTGATGTTTCCCTTTCCAACCAACTCCTTAAAAGCGGCTATGTGAGTGGTGGGGCCATGGTGGTGTAATTCTCAAATGTAGTAAACTCCCCGAGGAAGGTAAGCTTAACACTTCCGGTGGGCCCATTTCTTTGTTTGCCAATAATGACCTCTGCTAAGCCACGATTCGGGTTATCTTCTGCCTTGTTGTAGACTTCATCACGGTAAATAAACATAATGACATCGGCATCTTGCTCGATGGCGCCAGATTCACGTAAATCAGAAAGTTGCGGTCTTTTGTCGGGACGGCTTTCTAGGCTACGATTTAACTGGGAAAGAGCAACGACAGGAACATCGAGTTCTTTTGCCATTGCCTTAAGGGATCTTGAGATGTCTGATATTTCTTGAGCTCTATTCTCAATACCACTCTTCCCCTGCATGAGTTGCAGGTAATCGACAACCACCATTCCTATATTGTTTTCTGATTTCAGACGTCTTGCCTTAGCTCGCATTTCAAGCACAGTAAGCGCAGCAGTATCGTCAATATAAATCGGGGCATCGGCGAGCATTCCGGTTGCACGGGTCAATTTGGGCCAATCTGACTCATGGAGTTTCCCGGTCCTAATTCTTTGAGAATCAATGCGTCCGAGTGAACACAACATACGCATCGCCAGAGATTCCATGGACATTTCAAGACTGAAGACAGCAACAGGTTCTTTTTCGATAAGTGCGGCATGCTGGACAATATTCATAGCTAAGGCTGTTTTACCCATGGAAGGACGAGCAGCAATAACAATCATCTCTGAAGGCTGAAAACCTGCAGTCATTTTGTCAAGCTCATCATACCCGGTGGCCACACCAGTGATAAGTTCCTGCCGGTCATAAAGCTGGGTAATCTTATCAAAGGCCTTTGGGACAATATTGGCCATTGCTTGAAACCCCTGTCCTTTTTTGGACTGGGCAATTTCAAAAATAGTTTTTTCGGCTTCATCCACCAGGGTTTCAATATCATCCTGGGCATCATAGCAGCGTGCAGCTACCTCGGAAGTGGTCTGGATAAGCCGTCGTAGAACTGATTTTTTTCGAATAATATGGGCGTGATGAACAAGGGTGCCGGTAAAGGGGATGATGTTGGTCAAAGAGGCAATATAGCCAGCACCACCAGCACTTTCAAGTTTGTTTTGATCGTTGAGCAGTCCGCTAACTGTTATGAGATCGTGAGGTTCACTCTTTTCGAAAAGTGATACCATTGCTGCATAAATAATTTTATGCTTCTCTTTATAAAAATCTCCAGGATCTATGACTTCTGCGACCTGAAGCAATGATTTATCTTGAATGAGGATAGTGCCAAGAACGGCCTGTTCAGCTTCAACGTTCTGCGGAGGAAGCATTTTAGGAAGTATGGCGAGGGGCGGCGGAGCTGTTGCTTGTTGCATTTCCATGCCTTGAAACAGATGCTATGGTGTAAAACGATGACGCTTGCAACAACTATACTGTCATTGCTTATTTATGCACGCCCAAATTACAAGTGCCTTTTCTGGAATCAGAAAAGGCACTGTATCGACTATAGCATTTATTTTTACAAAAAATAATATTTGAAAAATAAATGACCCACCTTTTTCAGCGAGAGTGATTGGCTCAAAAGCCGTTTCAGTTATTCAATCACGCGAATAAAGAACTAGGGTAAAGTAAAAGAGTTTTATTCCCCAATGGTTTCAGGAATAACCTGAATGGCAATAGTAGCAATAGCCTGAAAGCCTACTTTCACCGGAATTTTGTACTCACCCAGTTGCTTAATGGGTTCTTTAAGAACAATATTCTTTTTATCAATTTTTAACCCAGCTTCTTCAAGTCCAGCAGCAATATCACTACTGGTCACGGATCCGAAAAGGCGATTTTCTTCACCAACTCGCTTGGTAATGGTAATTATCTTGTCAGCAAGTTGTGCTGTGATTTTCCCAGCGTCTTTTTGCTGCTGAGCAAGTCGTGCTTCAATTGCTTGTCTTTCTTTCTCCAATAGCCCGAGAGCAGTTGCATTAACTAGGACTGCTTTCTTTTGCGGAATAAGGTAATTCCTGGCGTATCCATTTTTTACCTTTACTATTTCGCCTTCCTGACCAAGGGTATCGATTGTTTCTTTAAGTATAATTTCCATGAGTGAACCCTCTACATGTATTTTGGTTCGGTTATCAACGATATATATAACGCCTTTTAGCGTTAATGATAACTTCGTTATTTGTCTGTGTGGTCGGCAACGCTTCCCGGAAGTTTTCTGAAATTGAGCCAAACATCAGCAAAGCCTAATATAGCCAGAAAAATCAGACCATAGCTCTGTACTATAAGCATAAAGTAAAGAGCAAGCCTGAAAAAGCCAGGAACGTTCCATTTGTCTAGCAGGTGGATAAAAACGGCCAATCCTTGGAAAAAATAAAGCAAAATGCCCACCAGCAGAAGACAGATAGCTATATCTTTGATTACTCCGCTTCCTACAAGCATGATAACGACTGCAGTTATCGGCAACCAAACTAGCTGCTCAGGTAGAGACCATGCTGTGTATTTGCCCCATCCCTTATCGGTGAGGCATAATTTTTTAGCCAGGATATTACTGATAACCAGATTAAACCATACGGTTGCAATCACTATGCATCCTAATATACCTGGAAGTACACGAGGAATAACTTTACGTGTCTCTTCAATGGCAATTTGCAGGGCGTAAAGTACCTCAGCCGAAATATCGGACTGCGTGCTGTAGGCAGTATATGCTTGAGCAAAGCTGGCATCGAGCATTATGACCAATTGCGTATACAGGTTTTCTGAAGTTATCAAACTACAAATAATCCAGAAGACTATCCAACTACCACCTTGTGTTACGATTCCTTTAACGCCGGTAACGATAGCGCTTTCCTCTGAAATCATGCCTTTGTACAGCGTGTATCCCAGTGGAATAAATGTGAGAGAAAAAAGAAATATTTCAATGCGTTGTGCAATGATCAGGCCTGCTCCAGCGAGAAGCAGGCTATTTCTCATAAGTTTAAAAGCACTCTTAGGGCCTAAAAAGCAAAAAATAAGAAAAACAGGAATGCTCAATACACCTTGTGACCATCCAAACAAAAAAGGGAAAAAGGATGGTAAAAAAAACACTGCGGCTGTTAGCAACATGTATTTTAATAATGAAGCATGCCTAGGTGGTCCTTCCTCCTTTATCACTTTTTCGGGAGCTAAATCGCTTAAAACTGTGTTGGACCTGTATACGGCAACAGTGCAAGTTGCCTCGCCCGCTTAACTGCCTCTGTCAACTGACGCTGGTGACTGGCGCAAGTACCGTAAATACGCCGAGGGATTATTTTACCGCGTTCGGTAACAAAATTTCTCAGAGTTTTTGGATCGCGGTAGTCGATATATATTTCTTTATCTGTACAAAATCTACATACACGACGGCGAGAAAAAACTTTTCTAGGTGGGGCCATGGGGTACTCTCCTCTATGTGAATCCTTTTACTGGATAAAAAAATATTATGCTTCTTTAGTCGGTTCTTCTGCAGGGGTTGCAACTTTTTCTTCAGCAACCTCAGCAACCTCAGTCTCGACAGGGGCTGCAGGTTTAGTCTCGACAGGGGCAGCAGCATCTTCGCTTTCTTCAGTTTCAACTGCCTCTAATGCTGCTGCTTCCGCAGCAATACGATCTTTTTCAAGAGTAATGGCTGCTTCATCCATTGATTCATTGAGCTTGATCGTTAAAAAACGAAGGAGACGATCATCAATTTTGAAAATACGTTCAAGCTCTTCAATTGTATGCCCAGGAGCCGCATAGTTCACATTGACATAGTACCCTTGAACTTCCTTTTTGATTTCATAGGCAAGTTTTTTCATGCCCCAACGATCAACGGAAATAATTGTTCCGTTATCATTAGTGATAAGTGCATTTGTTCTGTCAATAACTTCAGTGAATTGTTCTTCACCAATGTTAGGACGCAGGATATAGGTTGTTTCGTAATGACGCATGATTCCTCCTCGTGGTCATGGTAGCCCTCGCTTTTATCTGGATGATGAGAGCGAGAAGGTTAGTGTGATGAACAGAATACATTACTTAAAAAAAACAATGCAGTCAAGAGCTAATACAACGGCCCAAATTCGATGTTTTATTTTATTTTTTCTGATTTTTTTATTTCTTCCCACTGAAGACGTAATTGTTCCTCGTCTTTGCATTCAGTGCCTGCAAAAACATGAGGATGGCGACGAATCATTTTTTGATTGATAGTGCGAAGAGGATCTATAATTGAAAATTTTTCATATTCTGCATACATGGCGGCTAGCATGGTAACAATAAAATACATGTCCCCGATTTCCTCACATACATTATCGGTGTCACCTGCCTCAATGGCGTCTAAGAGTTCTTGGCATTCTTCCTTTAAATATTTCTTGAAAGATAATGGTGTCTGTCGTTTATCCCAGGGGCACCCATTCTCACCTCTTAAAGTTCCTATAATTTCAACAAGGCGTAAGAGTTCTTTACCTATATCTGTATTTTGGACATTCAACGAATTGTACCTGAAGAAGAGTAGACTAAGCCAAGGAATATAAAAACGGGGTAAACAGCAGTTAATGTCTTGTTATTTCAGTTCATAGAAGATGGATCGCATATGCCTTTTTGGGACAAAACGCGGGCAGATTCCGGTGAGAGACTCAGTGGAGCCAATGATAAGGTACCCATCCGGTTCTAAGTTTTGGGCAAGCTTATTGAAAAGTTTTTTTCTGTCTTCAGGGGTAAAATAAATTGCCACATTGCGGCAGAAAATTATATCAAACTTGCCCATACCGGTAAAAGGCTGCATTAGATTAATTTTCCGAAAATTGGCCATTGCCCGAATCTCATCCTTTATTTTCCAATTTCCGCCAACAAGGGAAAAGTAACGGTTAAGTTTATCTTTGGCTAAGCCTCTCTCTATTTCAAATTTATTATATTTACCAGCACTTGCCTGAGCTATCGCGACATCAGAAATATCCGTTCCTAAAAGTTTCACTGAATAACGGGAAAGATCCCCGAGCAATTCCTGCAACACAATAGCAACCGAATAAATTTCCTGGCCGGTTGAGCAAGCGGCACTCCATATTCTAAGTGGAGTTTTAATTCTTGGATTTTTTTGCACCCGCTTGTCTACCAATTCTGGCAATATTTTATGGCGCAGCATTTCAAAAGGGCTGCTGTCTCTAAAAAACAGGGTCTCATTTGTTGAAATCGCATCAATAATTTTTTTTTCTATGATTTTAGCAGGTTCCGTTTTTGATTTTTTGTAAAGATCATGATAATTGGAACAACGAAATTCTTCAGCAATACCATTTAGACGTGTTTCAAGAAGGTATTTTTTAGATTCATCAAGGTAAATTCCCGATATATCCTTGATATATTGTGAAAACAACTTCGTTTCTACTGTTGTAATTTTTAGCATCTAGCCTGACAGTTTAAATTTATAGAGGTCTTACCCAGACTTCAATCGAAGCAGAGGCAACAAACACCTAAAAAGACACTACACTACAATTCTTTTCCTGAGACGCCTTCAAACTCATGTTTTTTACTGTGTTCATTGTATCTTTTATTTCATTGCTTCTAAACAAGGGAAATGAGCAAA
>JAUVLX010000046.1 GCA_030600525.1 Desulfobulbus sp.
GCCGCAAAGGCTATTTAAAACCGTAATCCATGCGGTGAATAGCAGCCTTAATCACCGCAAACGCACCCTGTTTCGGAGAGCAAAGGAATATTTTTAACTTTTTGATATTTCCTTTAATCGAGCTGCGAAATCCTTGTCTCGTTTGCCGTTCTCTGGCAGCGTTTTAAGGTGCAATTGGTTTATACCACAACAGAATCGTGCAAAATCGGATGAAGATTAGCACTGGCAGTTCTAATCTGAGAGCATTGCTGCTGGCTTTATCTTATTCCTGTTATGTTGCGAGTTGTCCTATCTGCTTGAAATTAAATAACTTTCGTGACATTTTCTGGAAATAAAAAGATTTTATACTCTTGCAAGGCTGAGTTAAGAATGGGTTATAGAAATTTAGCTGCTTGGCCGTACAGATGTGAAAGGCTAATCCATCATAGGCATAATGATGGTGAAGAAGATAGATGTGGTGTTGAAGAGAAGAAGCAAAGCGTCAATAAAACAACGCTTTGCTTCTCACTCAATTACTTTGTCTTTGGTTGGTCATAGGTCGTAGGGCCGTTCACCCAAGAAGTAGTTTTTAACCATTCCTGCGGATACCCAACTTTATCATTTAAGTCTCCAGGATAATTCATCCCGCCATCAGCGTATTTTACGATGAGCATATCTGCAAAGTTCTGCCAGGTCTCAAAGACGTTTTGTGCAGTATTTACACTGAATTCTGTGAGATAGGCGGTGGCAGCAGCAGGATTTTGGTTAAACAGAGAAAGAGCCTCTTTGTCTGCTTGAGCGATTGCTTGAAAATGCTCTTTTTCAAGTGGATCACGTAGGTTAACTATGTCTTGATGTACTCCCGAATAATTGATGGCAGCCCAATTCTCAACAAAATTAAAGGCCCAAAAGGCAGAATCTCTGGTGTAATATCTGGGGTCAGCCGTGGAGTACGGTTCTGCAACTTTTTTAGCTCCAACATAGAGAGGTGTATAAGCTGTTTCAGAAGGTTTTGACAGACCAAACCAGAGAAGACCACCAATGGCATCTGGCAACCATGATCGGCCTTCACAGATAAAGGAATAGGTGCAGTAATATACTGAGAGTGGACGCTGCCATGCACCGTCATGGTGCGCTTTTGGATCTGCCACATCACCAGCTGATTCATAGGGACCCAGGTAGCGATATGGTACTCCAAATGGACCGGAAGCAACGCCTTGGGTCATGTCGAACTCTGTTCCCTCATAATGGTCACGAAGCAGGTGCAGTACCTCATGGCGAGTTACTTTGTGATCCGGGGTGATGGTTAATGGGTAGTCCCTTGTATAGCCATCCTTAACCCACGGGCTGAGATTTAATGAGGGAGCAAGCCTATCCATTACGCGCCATACCCTGCGTAAAGAGTAATAAGGGTGATTGTATTCGCCGAGGCTCGCTGCACGGAGCCAGTCTAACTGACCATCTTTTGGCTTCCACCAGCCTTTGGCCTGGGCGACCTTATGCAGGTTGGGACTAAATAATTGATCCGGATTATTTGGATCTATCTCACGGATGCGCAGTTCATTAGCACTCACTACCATCTCACCATCGGGTATTCTTTGGGCTACCCACAACCCTCCAAAGCTGTCGTCGCCGGGAATCATTTCAATCAACCAACCTTCTTTGGGGTCCGCAACAGGCAACGTCTCACCGGTTCCATGGAAACCATAGGTGTCGATTAAATGTCCTATTAGTTCAACTGCTTCACGGGCAGTTTTACATCGTTCCAAGGCTACACGAGCGAGTTCGGCACTGTAAAAAAGGTGCTTGGGAGAGGGTTTTACATTTCCCATTTTGGTCCCATTGGTACACTCACCAAACATAAGCTGATGTTCGTTCATGATACCGTAGTTGCCATCATAATATGCATATGTGTGCGCAACTTGAGGAATGAAACCGACAGGCTTTGATTGTGGAACTTGCGCGTTGACGTACCCCGGACCACGGTCACTGCCGGTGTAGCGGCGATAGACAAAACTACCGTATTCAGGCAATTCTCCAATGGACGTTGCATCAAAATAGACTGGGCGCATGGAGCCTGGCTGGTGGTCTGCAGCGGGGACGTACATAAGGCGAGGGTCGTTTAAGTGACCATCATCACTATGGCCTACATACATGGCCCCACTTTCTGTGGCTCCAGGGGTAATAATAAAGGTGGTACAAGCCAGTGATTGAGACGTAAACAGCAGGCCTGTAACCAGGGTCGTGGCGATTTGCCATTTTTTTACAATGTGCTTCCTCATGCAGATTTCCTATTGTTTGTTATTTTGTAACCATTCAGCGAATACAAAAACCTCGCCTTAACCTCGATCTTTGTAACTTGTTCAGCAGTGCTCCAGATGCGTACAAGCAGGCTGGATAACAATAGTAATGCTATGTTTTCCTGTCTGATCGTGCGCAGGTGGGGTGCTGCTGAATAGCAACTATGGCAAAGAGTGATGCAACAAGAGTAAAGACAACAGAATTTAACTGAATGCCCATGGGTACTGTTGCGGGGATATTAGATTGATATGATTGTAAAATTGAATTCTCACCGGTGAGAGGTAACACGCCAATCCCCACGGCTACCCATACCATGTTCATAATAAAAGCCAGCAGCATGCCAAGCATTACAGAGCGCTTAAATGCATGTACATCGTAATTAAGCTCTGCGACCACCACTGGAATTATATTATGAAAATGAAAAGCAGTAACAATGATGGGTAACGTGGCAGGGAGGAAACTCCAATCCTGATAGCTCAATTTAACAGGCTCGATGTGACTGCTGCCGATAACCGTTAGTATCCCAAATGCGGCAGCAAGGAAGATTATAAATACAGTGTTGAGTTTTTGTATAAATTTTAAATTGATACAGGTGATGGCAATCAAAAAACCTGCAAAACATAAAAAAAGTGGCAAATTATTAGTACTAAGTCCCAGCATCGAGCTTAGAACCTTAGTACCTCCTGTAAAATAGGCTGTTAGTAGTCCGTAAAGGATGATAACATTTGCTGCAACAGCAACCCATTTACCAATGTTACCGAAATATTTTTGATAGAGAGACGGGTAGTCAAACGATGCTTGTTCTCGGTTGAGCTGCACCTGGTTAGCAAGTATTAAAGCGGTGAAGTACATCATTCCACCGCCTGCAACCATGGCAATTAAAGAAGGGATAAACCCGGCTAGCCCGGTATTGATAGGTAACCCGAGAATACCTGCACCAATCAGGTTTCCTGTGATCATACATGCTGTCATCAATACAACTCGCCAACTCATTGTTCGCCTATTCATGTTTCCTCTGTAAAATGAAAAAAATGAAAATAAGGGTATCGTCTTTTTTATAAAAGACGGTTGACCTGCTGCAGGCGCAATTTGCTGCTTTACCAGTTTGTTTCTTGTCGGCGAGCAAAAGCACTTACCTGAGTATTGTATATGTGCTCGAGTTAATTGGTCAAATTTGTTTGGAAATTATTTACTTTTTTTGGGTAACCAATAGCAACAGAAAAATACCGTCGAATGACAGTGAAAGGGCAAAGGGTGAGGGGAATCTACTTTTAAAAAGTGGGCAGGTTGTCAAAAAGGCAGGCAGCATTAAGCACCCATGTTTCAAGGAGCGATACTACCTTTTGTTATCATAAACATACGCCTTGCCAGCATTGAGAATTTTGTTTGTTCCCGGTTGGTCGTGTAGTTACCATTTTTTTGATAAGAACAGGCCGGTACTCGCAGAGAAGCACATGGTGATCGGCATTGATATTCGTGATCATGGGGAGTCAGATAAACCGGAGCATGACTATCTCGGTAGCAGGTTGAAATGGATAAACAGAGACACGGATATTATCCAGAAACAGTTTTGGTTGACCAGCTATCTAGAAAGGCTGTTGTTGATTATTGCATATTGCTCACAAACCATGGGCACGCAAAGCTGATAATCGCAGTATTGAGATGAATATTTTCTGAGGAGGCTCTACTTAGGAGCCGTCCGTAAATAAGTTGGACAATATCGCGCTCATATTTAGGTTAGATTTGGGTGATCTAATTGAACAAAGCCGCAGGTGTAGTTGTGCTACGTTGAGGACTTCGTGATTGAAGATCAGCCAACGATAACCTGAAGATGCGATGCGAGATGTTCAAGTTATTTCCGGACAACTCCTTAGGGTATTTGAGGCCAAGAGATTTCTAAAAATGAACACCCTGAAAAAAGCAGCTTTAAAAAGTGTCCATTTTAAATTGACCACGTCAGATTGGCAGAGCATATCTTTACGTACTTGGTTGCGTCAATACCGTGTTTTTCCTGTTGGGTTCTGTTCAACAATCTCCATTTTTATGTAGTTGAACAGCTTTTTACAAAGATCATCCACTGCGGCGGTTAGAATAGCCGCACCTGTTTCCTGGTCAGCCAGCCATGGAGCAGAATCCATACGTCCATCCGGGTAAGTCGTTTTCATTTCTCCGGCAGTCATGGGCCAGTACGTGTCCTGCACATTTACTTTTTTGGGGCTCGTTTCTTTATGGGTAAATGCCGCAGGCCGCATATGCATAGTTAACGAAATTTCAGACGGGGTTGCGTGTCGCCCTTCCTTGTGATCAAAACAGTTACCGTTAAACCGTTTTACTCCTGTGCACTCGTACCAGGAAAATATTTCTAATATACCTGGAATATCCTCCATTTTACTTTGCTGGAAAGCCGTTCGCAGGGCGTGTCGATTCCCTCCGTGACCGTTGATAAAAAATATGCGCCTAAAACCATGTCTGGCAAAAGAGCGGATCAGGTCGCAACAGACGGCAATCATAGTACTCGGGCTGAAAGTGGCGCTTCCTGCAAATTCCATATGGTGGGGAGAAATGCCATAATTGACGGTCGGGGCAACTAGTATGTTTAACTTTTCTCCGGTTGCTCTGGCAACTGCTTCAGCAGCAATAAAATCGGTTCCGATCAAACCATAGGGGCTGTGTTGTTCAACAGCACCGATGGGTATGAGCAAGGTGTCTTTTTTTTGTAGATACGCCTCTACTTCCGGAAAAGAGCATTCTTCAAGCAGCACTTTGAGTCTCCACTAGGGGATTGTTTGTGTGAGGTGAGTCGCTGGAAAGTTGTCCGATTAAGCTCCCTTGATTATATTCAGGTTTCCGATTTCCCCACAGGTTGATACCAATTGTAAATTAGTGTTCTGGCATGCTTCACCTGTCGTCCAGAGCTTGTTATTCTGGTTTCCTAACTTCGTTGCTTACTCAGTCACGTAGCGCGGCTACGCTCCTTTATGCGCGTCTTGTAGGAAACCAGAATCCCGGCACTTTATTACAACATTTGAAACATGACATGACACTACATACTTCTCATTAATAGTCGGTTTCTTCTACCTGGGTGCAGAAAAGGACTTTATTTTATTCACTAAAATTTTATAGTTGTAAGGATTGTGATAAGAATTCTCGTTTTTTCCAGAGAACAAAATTACTGCTTCCGCAGGAGTTGCTACCTTGAAACCTACAAATATCAAAGATATTGAATATTTTCATAAGGTCATAGACTGCCAGTATGCCTGCCCTGCGCATACGCCGGTTCCTGAGTATATACGGTTGATCAGAGAACACCGTTATGATGAAGCCTACATGATTAACTGGGTCTCCAATGTTTTTCCAGGCATTCTAGGGCGTGTATGTGATCGTCCCTGTGAGCCTGCCTGCAGGAGGAGCCGGGTGGAGGATGACCCTGTTGCGATCTGCAGGTTGAAACGGGTGGCTGCCGATAATCGAAAAGAAAACATTGAAGCGTATTTCCCTCCGATTCCGGAACAGAAAAATGGGAAAAAAATTGCACTGATCGGTGGTGGCCCAGCCTCGTTGACTGTTGCTCGGGATTTGCTGCCGCTTGGGTATGAAGTCGATCTTTATGACGAACAGTCTACCGGTGGTGGTTTCATGCGGAGTCAGGTTCCTGCCTTTCGCTTACCTGAACGTGTTTTGAAGGAAGAAGTCGGCTACATCCTTGATATGGGAGTAACCACTCATTTCAATCATTATGTGACCAGCATGAGAGACATGCTGGCTAAAGACTACGATGCACTTTTTGTTGGTACCGGAGCACCCAAGGGGAGGGATCTTCCAGACCTTCCTGGCAGGCAGGAGGGGGATGCCTCCATCCATTTAGGTATCGATTGGCTTGCATCCGTTGTTTTCCGGCATATAGAGTCCATCGGCAAAAAGGTGCTGGTTTTGGGTGGTGGCAACACGGCTATGGATTGCTGCCGAACAGCCAGAAGGCTTGGTGGTGAGGATGTTCGGATTGTTGTTCGCAGTCCCAAGGCGGAAATGAAGGCCTCTCCTTGGGAAATAGAGGATGCGGAACGGGAAGACATCCCCATTTATGAAAACCATGTACCTGGTGATTTTGTCGTGGAGCAAGGCAAGCTTGTTGGGATGCATTTTGAAAAGGTTGAGGCCCGCTACGACGATCAGGGGAAGCGAACCCTGGTACCCACTGGTGAACCCCATGTGTTCATGGAGTGTGATGAGGTCCTGGTTGCCGTAGGGCAGCTGAATTCATTCCCATGGATCGAGGAGGATGTTGGCATCGAATTTGATGCATGGGGCCTGCCGGTATTAAAGGACGACACCTTTCAATCCAGTCTTGAGCATGTTTTCTTTGGTGGTGATGCTGCCTTTGGACCGAAAAATATCATTACTGCTGTCGCCCATGGGCATGAAGCTGCAATCTCCATTGATCTTTTTTGCCGAGGAGAATCCCTTGCTGTAAGACCACTGCCCAAAGTGCATCTTGAGGGACAAAAGATGGGGGTTCACGACTGGTTGTATCATAATCAGATAGATGATGAGCACCGGCAGTCGGTTCCTGTACTGGATAAGGCTAAAAGCCTAAAAGATCGATTGCTTGAAGTGGAACTGGGTTTTGGTCAGGTGGTCGGTCATACTGAAACCCTGCGCTGTCTTAATTGTGATGTGCAGACCGTGTTTCGTGTTGAAGAGTGTATCGAATGCGATGCCTGTGTTGATGCCTGTCCGGAACGGTGTATTAACTTTATCGACAACGCAACAGAGGAGGAGCTGCGTACACGCCTCAATGCACCTGCAAAGGAGCTTGATCAGGATCTCTATGTTTCAGATGTACTGCCTACGGGCAGGGTGATGGTCAAAGATGAAAATGTCTGCCTTCATTGCGGAATCTGCGCAGAACGATGTCCTACTTCGGCTTGGGAAATGCAAAAATATACCTACAAAATACCACTTGCGGGCCATCAATGAAAAATATTGAGTGTACCAACGATTTTGTCATTCGTTTTGCCAATGTTAACGGTTCCGGTTCTGCCAGTGCCAACAATCTCTTTGCCAAGGCGGTATTTCGGATGGGGGTACCGGTCAGCCCAAAAAACATCTTTCCTTCCAATATCCAAGGGTTGCCAACATGGTATGAAGTAAGAATCAATGAGCAGGGCTATCTCGGTCGGCATGGTGATGTGGATATGGTTGTTGCAATGAATGGGCAGACCATGAAGAAGGATTATGACGGTTTGCTTCCTGGGGGATATTTTCTCTACGATTCCTCGCGGAAATTGTCCGAGCAGTACGGGCGGGATGATGTCGCATTGATCGGTATCCCTTTGACCCAACTCTGCAATGATGCCTTTGAAAATCCCAAGATGCGGGGACTGCTGAAAAATATTATTTATGTCGGTGCATTAGCATTTTTGCTGGATATGGAACTTGAGGTACTGACCTCCTCTGTTGAAAAGCAGTACCGTAAGAAATCAAAGCTTATCCCCCCCAACCTGAAGGCTTTGCAACTCGGCTATGACTATGCCAGGGAAAACTATAGAGGTGTTTGTAAACTTGCCATTTCCAGGCGGGATAAAGTAGGGGATGCCATCATTATTGATGGAAATGCTGCAACCGGTCTTGGCGCTCTCTATGCCGGGGCAACAGTAGTCGGATGGTATCCGATTACTCCTTCTACCTCTGTGATTGAATCTTTTGGCCGTTATGCTGATCGATTTCGGAGAGAAACTGAAACCGGACAGCTCAAAGCCGCTATTGTTCAGGCAGAAGACGAGTTGGCAGCCCTTGGCATTGTTATTGGTGCGTCTTGGAACGGTGCCAGAGCGTTTACCGCAACAAGCGGCCCTGGGGTATCACTTATGAGTGAGTTTCTGGGGCTGGCCTATTTTGCTGAAATTCCTGCTGTGCTGGTCAATGTACAGCGCACCGGACCTTCCACGGGAATGCCAACCAGGACACAGCAGGGGGACATTCTGTCGTGTGGCTATGCCTCCCACGGTGACACCAAGCAGGTTTTGCTTTTTCCCTGTAACCCAAAAGAATGTTTTGATATGACGGCAGATGCCTTTGATCTTGCGGAACGATTGCAGACGCCGGTTATTGTCATGAGTGACTTAGATTTGGGTATGAATGATCATATGAGTCCACCCCTTGGTTGGGATGACAGCCGGATCTATGATAGAGGCAAAGTGTTTGATAAAGATCAGTTGGAAGAATTAGGCGACAGCTGGGGAAGGTATCTGGATGTAGACGGTGACGGTATAGGATATAGAACCTATCCCGGTACCCATCCTACCAAAGGAGCCTATTTTACTCGTGGCACATCCCATGATGAGTATTCTAAATATACAGAAGAAAGTGGTGCTTACGAGCAGAACATGCAGCGTTTGTTACAGAAGTGGGAAACCGCCAGGGAACTGGTACCTGCTTCTGAGATAACGGTTAATGATGAAACTGCAGCCGTGGGGATGCTGTATTATGGAACCAGCACAGACGCGGCTTTGGAAGCCGTGGATCAGCTCAAAGAACAGGGGATAGTGATTAACACGCTGCGCATTAAAGCATTTCCCTTTCAGCACGATGTGAAAAAATTTATTCGACAACACGATCTGGTATACGTGGTTGAACAGAACAGGGACGGCCAGATGAAAACTCTGTTAATTAATGACTTCGGCATACAGCCGGATAAACTTGCTTCGGTCCTGCATTATGACGGGTTACCCATTACAGCCCGAATTATTTCCAGTGCCATCTGCGCGGTCATCACAAACAAAGGAGGGAAAGCATGACATTCTTTCGACCCAGTTTCCGACACCCGGACCTGCCTCCTAATGAATCTGGCTATTACTTGAAGGATTATGAAGGCGGAATTTCAACCTTGTGCGCCGGTTGCGGACATGATTCCACTAACGCTGCCATTATTCAGGCATGTTTTGAGCTGTCGATCCCGCCGCATAAAATAGCGAAAATTTCAGGTATTGGCTGTTCCTCTAAAAGTCCTGCCTATCTGCTTGGCAAGGCGCACGGCTTTAACTCGGTGCATGGGCGTATGCCGTCTATTGTAACCGGGGCGAACATGGCTAACCGGGATTTGCTCTATCTTGGCATATCCGGTGATGGTGATACTGCCTCCATTGGAATGGGGCAGTTTGCTCATGCTGTTCGGCGAAATCTGAATATGGTCTATATTATGATGAATAATGGCTGTTACGGGTTAACCAAAGGACAGTACTCGGCAACCGCAGATAAAGGTTCGGTCGGGAAAAAAGGGGATCCTAACCTGCTTGAGTCAATTGATCTTTGCGAGATAGCCATTCAATTGGGTGCAGGGTTTGTGGGTCGCAGTTTTTCCGGTGACAAGAGGCAGCTTGTCCCCATGTTGAAAGCTGCCATGTCTCATACGGGCATGGCCTTTATTGATGTGATTTCTCCTTGCGTCACCTTTAATAATACGCCTGGGTCAACCAAGAGCTATCACTGGGTACGAGAGCACAGCGAGGCCACGAATACGTTTGATTACGTGCCATTTAAGCAGGAAATAACCACAGATTACGAGGACGGGGTAACCGAGAGTGTGGTGCTCCATGACAGCAGTGTCATCCATCTTCACAAAACCGACAGTTCTATCCATGTGACTGACAGGCGTCAAGCCGTGGATGCCCTGGAGGAACACAAGAAAAAAGGGCTGATCTTGACCGGGGTTCTGTATATTGATCCTGACAGTGAAGATACGCACCATATATTAAACACAAGCCAGCAGCCGTTGAATACACTTGGCGAAAAGGATCTCTGCCCAGGAAATGAGGCACTGCAATCGATCAACGAAAGTTGCCGTTGAGGTTTATTTTAAGGGAAGAAAAAAACCCATCACCTACCATGAAAAAATCATGACTGGTGATGGGCTGTACGAGAAGAGTCAGGAAAAGTATTTTATCTGCTTAGAGAAAGAGATAGGTAGCTGCAAGACCCGTAATTGACATGGTTATGGTGTAGGGAAGAGCTAGGTAGACCATGCGCCCGTAGGACAATCTAATCACCGGAGCCAGGGCTGAGGTGAGGAGGAACAAGAATGCTGCCTGTCCGTTAGGGGTTGCCACGCTTGGGATATTGGTACCGGTGTTAATGGCAACAGCGAGTTTGTCGAGCTGATTCATTAGGGCACCTGCCTGTTCAGCTGCTGCCTGCGGCAGTGTCGCCAACACTTCACTACGAGGATGATGCGGATCTGTAAGTTTATCCATGAGTTCGGCACCTGTCATGCCGATGTTTGGCAGGGCACCCAACGCGTTGACAAAATGGGTTTTGGTTTCCCCAATGTAAACGGTTGCTACAAAGACGTTGTCGGAGATCATGGAGAGAACACCGTTGGCAATATAGTAGGCTACCAACTGTGACTGCCCTTTGAGGCTGAGTACGTAATCAATGACCGGTGTGAAAAGGTGCTGGTCATGGATTACTGCAACAATAACAAAAAAGACTACCAGCAGAGCGGTAAAAGGCAGGGCTTCTTCGAAAGCTTTGCCCAGTTGGTGTTCTTCAATAACACCGTTGAGAGACGTAAGCAGAACGATAACCGACAGGCCGATGACCCCTACAGCTCCAAGGTGCATTGCAAGGGCAATGATCAGCCAGACACCTGTCAGGGCTTGGATGATCAGTTTTGCACGACCCTGGTGGCCCCGTTTGGCCTCCATCTTGATTTCTGTTTCCAGGAGGTGGGAGCGGATGTTACCAGGCATCTCAACGCCATAGCTAAACCACTTCTTTTTCTCCAGGGTATAGCATGTTAAAAGTCCTACCACCAGAACTGGCATGGAGACAGGTGCAACTTTGAGGAAAAAGGGTATGAAGTGCCAGCCCATTTCGCTGGAAATAAGCAGGTTCTGTGGTTCTCCTACAAGGGTACACACTCCACCCAGCGCAGTACCAACTGCCCCGTGCATCATCAAATTGCGGAGAAAACCTCGGAATTGTTTAAGTTCGTCTCGTTCGGCTTCTTTTAAAGCCAGATCGCTGGTCAGGTCGTGACTGGTCTGGGGATCTTTGCCAGAGGCATAGCGGTGATAGACATTATAGAAACCGTAGGCAACAGCGATAATGACCGCCGTAACGGTAAGTGCATCAAGGAAGGCAGAGAGAAAGGCGCCGGCAAAGCAAAAAAGCAGGGCAATGGTGGCCTTGGACTGGACCTTGACTAGGATACGGGTGAAGGTGAACTGGAGGAAATCCTTCATGAAGTAGATGCCGGCAACCATGAAGATCAGAAGTAGGATAACTTCAAAGTTTTTTAATGTTTCATGAAACACTGTCTCGGTGCTGGTCATGCCTATGACAACCGCCTCAAAGGCCAGAAGTCCACCAGCAGGCAGTGGGTAGCATTTGAGAGCCATTGCAAGGGTGAATATAAACTCTGCGATCAACGCCCAGCCGGCAATAAACGGACCTGAGGTTATGAGAATAATAGGGTTTATAATCAGGAAGAGCAGGATTGCGAACTTGTACCACTTGGGGGCATTTCCCAAAAAATTTCGGGCAAATGCCTGGGGCATGGATTTGGGCATGGGGATAATCTCCTATCCGTTTAATATATACGTTTTAAAGCACACTTCGTTGTACTCACAGACTGCTGGACAAAAGAAGTCTGTAAAAACAAAGATTTTGGTGCAGACCTAGCTTAAGTTGTGGGCAAGATGGTTAGCCAGCATCACCCTGTTGCTCAGGATATGGCAAAAGCAGTCCATTACAATATATCCCATACAGATTGGCAGGCATAATAGGATAGTATCTACCATTTCTTTTTTGTGGGTGTCAAGGAAGACTGGCTGAATGAGAGACTGGTAAAAGCAGAGCGGTAGCATGGTGATCTGGAAGACTGAAAAAGTATGTATATGGTCAGTGGAGTTGAAAAGAGATACCGAGTACGTAAATTTTAAAAAAATATTTATAAATTAAAGAGTTAAATGTTTGCATGGTTCTGAAAAAACATTGCTGGATAGAAGGAATATGAGTCTTTTGTGAAGGATTCTCAATCGGTTGATATTGTTTG
Organism: Desulfobulbus sp.; assembly: GCA_030600525.1. Classification (GTDB taxonomy): domain Bacteria; phylum Desulfobacterota; class Desulfobulbia; order Desulfobulbales; family Desulfobulbaceae; genus Desulfogranum. The sequence continues at coordinate 12,335 of JAUVLX010000046.1, forward strand.
TAAAATATTGATAGGATTGATCAGTTTTTTTTATTGACGATGGTGTGTGGCACCTCATGGGTACATGATGGGCGTGCATGCGTGCACTGTGCAGAGGAGAGTACCTCAAAACCAAGGGAGTGAAGGATGAAGATTCTTTTTTCAATAGCAGCTTTACTGGGTTGCCTGGCTGTTATTCTGGGAGCCTGGAGTAGCCATGCCGGATTGCGTATATTGAGTCCTGAGCAGATTGCGCTGATGCAAAAAGGGCTCCGTTATCAGATGCACCATGCATTAGCTCTTTTTGCTGTCTGCTGGGCAATAGCACAGTGGCCACAGGCGGCAACTGCTTTAACAGTTGCGGGAGGATTGCTTGTTGCCGGAGTGATTTTTTTCAGCGGCTCTTTGTATCTGCTTGCATTCAATCTTTTTAATCCTGGTTATTTGACGCCTGTGGGCGGAACATTGTTGATTGCAGGCTGGTTATGGCTTGCCATAGCTGTTTGGCGTGGGTAGCTACAACATACAATAACGTTACGTTTATTAGCGGCTGGTCACCTCATTTTTCAATTGCTGTTACTTGCCATTGGATCTTTTCTCCGGCAAGAAATGGTCGCACTGTGCCGTAAGCCTGTGGAACTGTCCAGGCTTTACTCTGGAGGTGTACTGTCTTCGGCCCTGGGCTAATGCCGTAAAAACGTTGAGCATTGTTGGTTACAAAATCCGCCAGCATATCCAGCCGATCTTCTGCGGCAAAGAGTTCCACCAGTTTAGGCAGCGCAACCGGAGCGGAGAACACTCCTGCAGCGCATCCGCAGCATTCTTTTGCATGGGTGGGGTGGGGAGCAGAGTCGGAACCAAACAATATCCTCGGGTGTCCGCTGAAAACAGCAGTTTGCAGAGCCTGAAGATCGTGCGGCGTTTTTGCGATCGGTTTGCAGAAAAGATGGGGTTGCATGAGGCCGCCAACCACATCATCGAGGGTGAGCATAAGGTGGTGGAGGGTGACTGTTGCAGCCACATTGGGGAATTCATCGAGAATGTCCAGTGTGTCTGCAGTGGTGATATGTTCCATGATAATGGGAAGACGGGGAAAGCTTTTGGCGAGCCACCTGTAGATTGCCAGAAACTCTCGTTCTCTTTCCATTACAAAACCATTTGATTCGCCGTGAACTAACAGTGGGATCTGCAGCTCCTCCATGAGGGCGACTGTCTCTCCTATTGCCTCAAAGTCGGCAACTCCTGCCTCGCTTTGGGTGGTTATCCCTGCCGGGTACAGTTTGATACCGATAATGTGATCTCGAACAGTTTCCAGTTCTGTCTTTGTATAGGGCCTGAAAAAAAGAGTCATGTACGGGGTGAAACTGTCGTCACCGGCAGCATCGACAACTGCCTGCCGGTAGGCACTCAGCTTCTGGTGTGAGTCTACAGGGCTCAGCAGATTGGGCATAACAACAGCACCTGCAAAGTGGGCTGCACTCAATGGGGCCACAAGCTGCAGCATCTCAGCCTCGCGAAGGTGGAGGTGCATGTCCAGTGGGGCATCAATCATAAATTGCATGGTTTTCTCTTCTTAGATTACAGGCATCTTGAACGAAAATTCTAATTATTCAAGATGCCCTACATGGTGATAGACAACGTTAATGCACTTACTTTTTGATGGGCTTGTAACACGTCCATCATTTTTTAGGCGGCAGCATATCAGTAATGGAGCCATCGACAATTTCGGCGGCAAAGGCCAATGTTTCCGCAAGGGTTGGGTGGGCATGGATGGTTTTGCTGATGTCTTCGGCATCGGCGCCCATTTCTAGCGCAAGGACTGCCTCGTGAATTATTTCTCCAGCATTGAGACCGCATATGCCTGCCCCGATAATACGTCCGCTCTGTTGATCAAAAAGGACTTTGGTTACCCCTGTCGAGGCTCCTGCACTCAGCGCGCGTCCGCTGGCTCCCCACGGAAATTTACCTTTGCTGTATACTATGTTTTGTGCTTTGGCTTCTTTTTCAGTTAATCCGGCCCAGGCAACTTCAGGATTGGTGTATGCCACCGATGGGATAGTCAGGGGAGTGAACGCAGCTTTATGGCCAGCAATAACTTCTGCCGCAACCTTACCCTGGTGAGTCGCCTTATGGGCAAGCATGGGGTCGCCGACCACGTCACCTATGGCGTAGATGTGGGAAGCTGCGGTTTGTTGACGTTCGTTTACAGCGATAACCCCGCTTTTCTCCGGCGTGACACCCAGTGTCTCCAAGCCAATGTCCTTGGTATTAGGACGTCGGCCCACCGCAACCAGTACTGCATCAAATGTTTCGTGTTCCGGCGCCTTGGCTCCCTCAAAAGAAACCGTGATCCCGCTGTTGTCAGCAGTGACGGTTTTCACTTTGGTTTTAGTGTAAATTTGGTACCGCTTTTTGAGTTTGAGAAATAAGGGTTGGATTACATCCTTATCAGCCGGTGGAATAATGTGATCAAGCATCTCAACGATGGTGATGGACGAGCCAAGAGCACTGTATATCTGGGCCATTTCAAGGCCGATAATGCCGCCACCAATGACAAGGAGCTGCTTGGGGATACTTGTGAGGGCGAGTGCGTCAGAAGAGTCCCATATACGGTCATCGTCAGGGATATCAGGCAGCATTGCGGGTGCAGATCCTGTCGCTACAATAGCATCCTTGAAGGTGACAAGCGCTGGTTCTTCACCGTTGACAGTCATCGTTGTTTTATCTGAAAAAACACCATTGCCTTGTACACGTGTTATATTACGTGCTTTGCACAGTGCGTCTAAACCACCTGTTAACTGTTTGATAATTTTTGTTTTGTGATTGCGAAAGGCTTCCAGGTCAATGCTGGGTTTAGAAAAAGTGATGCCCATCGTTTTGGCTTCGGCTGCTTCCTCAATGACTGTAGCACCATGAAGCAGTGTCTTGGACGGAATGCAGCCAACGTTGAGGCAGACGCCGCCAAGACGGTTTTCTCTTTCCACCAGGCAGACGGATAAACCGAGATCTGCAGCCCTGAAAGCTGCGGTATAACCACCAGGACCACCGCCGAGAACAACGACATCGGTTTGGATTTCGGTACTC
>JAUVLX010000184.1 GCA_030600525.1 Desulfobulbus sp.
TCTGCAACAACAAGTTCCCGGCGTAAACGATCCGAATCCATGGCGCTCGCCTTTTCCAGCTTATCACGCAAAGCATGTACCTGCTGCTGACTCTTATAGAGTTCCACCGCTAACAATCTAATTGCCATACCGTTAACTATCCTTTCTTGCTCGCCACTTCAGGCAAGCACTTAGCCCGAATTTCTCATGAACATTGTGTCAATTTGTTCAATTGCAAACAATTTCTTTATATTGAGCAAAACACAACATAGAGTTACAATTTTCCACAATGTTCACCAAAGGTCAGTCCATCCAACGCCATTTTCTTCAGTATTTTGGCAATGAATATAGACTACTATAACTAATTACCAAAAACTTTGAACCTGACGCCGCCTGAACTGATGACAAATCCGGCCTCTTTCTATTTTTGAGCACATATATCAAGCACCTTATCGTCAGGCTTACTTAAACAGCCGACCAGTTGCTTCGCTTGTTTATCGGTTAAATTTGTACCATGCTCCACCATTGACCTTATGGTCCGTTTCCAGGTCCAGGTTCCTTTTTTCTTTGCAAGATCAGGACAGACATGGGTGACGAAGTGACAGCTTGCGCATTTCCGCTCAATGAGCGGTCTGCACTCCGCTGCCATAACTTGACTGGATGTTACTAATACCCATCCGGTAAGTACAAGGAATTTCCATGAAAGACCACCGGTAAAAAAAACCAAGATTCTTCTTCGTATCATTTTTTCTTTCTCAATTGCCTGCCTTGCCCAAAAAAAGCCCCATATCGCAAGAAAAAATCTTTGCGTATGGGGCACATTACAAATGCTATCGCAGGTTCATTTATGAGCCTGTTGATTTACTGTCTTTTCGCCCAATCTCTCGGAGTCTAGCGCTTACCTCGTTATGCTGAAAAAATAATCCTCGGAGGTAAGCGAAGACTCCGATATCAACTATATGCCTGTGGTTATTTTTTAAGCATGCCTCGGAGTCTGCGCTTACCTGACCTTGAACGAAAACCCTAGTAAATCAACAGACTCATTTATATCACAATTTTTTTCCTTTTTTCAATGAGAAAAAAGTGGTAGATGCTTTGCCGACATCTTATACAAAAACACGCCAATGGAAATGACTCCCAAAGAAACCAGAAATTCCTTCCACGAAGGCGAATAGCTCAAACCACGCCATGCAGTATAGCTTTCCTGACTGAAGAGGCAGACGTTGAGCCTGTTCAAGAGTACGCCGATAATGACGATGATATTGACGGCAAATATGACTTTAAGATCATTGCGATATTTCTTTACAGCTAGAATAGCAACAGGCAATACAACGCCAAGTAGCATCTCCAGCAGATACATATTTCCTTCCACAGAACCATCAAATGCCATGCCAAAACTAGCAACCGTAAAGAGTTGATACATTTTCAACAGCAGATAAAAGACAAGGACTATCAACATCCCTCGGGCAAGACCGGTTAAAACTTCCTTATCAACCTCATGATGGAAGAACTTCTTGCTTAAAGTCGTCTCAAAACTGACCATGGCCATCCCCATGGCGACTGCAGAAACCAAAAAATGAAACGGCAGCTTTGTATCCCACCATAGCGGTGACATTTTGGAAGGGGAGATCAAAAATACAGCGCCAAGTGACGACTGATGAAGGGTAGACAACATAACCCCGAAGATCACCGCGCCCACCATCACCTTTCCAACAGCTCTTCGCGCCTTTTCCCAACCCAGCCGTTCAAAAAGCATGGGACTGAACTCCAGAGCCAAAGTCGTGGTATAAAAGATGACATGCATAGCCACAACCCACATCACCGACTGATACTGCCACATAATGGAAGGATGCCACAAACGGAAAGGATGGCCAATATCAAGAAACAGGGCCAACACAGCCATCAAATACCCTAAAAAAGCCGTCAGGATTGCCGGACGCACAATGGGCCGGTATTTCTTCCAATTAAAAAGATAGACAGCACAGGCAATAATAAACCCACCGGCAGCCATTGCCACACCGCCAAGTACGTCAAGGCCAAGCCAAAACCCCCAGGGGTACGCATCATTAAGATTAGTGGTCGCTCCCAGACCGTAGATCATGCGATACAAACCAACCGAAATCCCGACAATAATCAACACAACCATGACGATTGTTGCCGGTGTCCAGGTTTTAATGTTCGGATTTGATTCCATTACTCTTCACCTCATATCCAAAGTTACCAAGTTGCTCGACAACAGCGCTGATGACCTTTTCCATGCCCGCCTCAACTTCAGGCGTAAGCCCTATCCCCACTTCCAACTCTTTGGGTTCGATGCCGTATAAAAATAATTTATCCGGCATACAGTCAGTTAGCTGTGCCGCGGCCAGTACATCGGAAATCCCAAGTTGATGGGGAGATATGGAAGTCAGAAAAACCTGGGGAACATCTTCACCTGCAACCAGAACACTGGTACCAGGCTCCATGTCATTACGCAGAGCATCTATCAAGATCACCAGATCCTTGCCATCCATCAACGATAGCAACTCAAACCCTGCAGTTCCCCCATCTATACATTCCAACTCTGGTGGCATCTGATAGCGCCTGTTCAATTCATCAACAGCCTTACAGCCAACACCTTCATCCCCAATCAGCAGATTGCCGATACCTAACACAAGTGCATTCAAGAGTTTTCTCCCCTACTACAGAACTTTAACTTTACCAATTGGTGCCCTCTTATTGTCAACCAGGTGAATAGCACAAGCCAGACACGGGTCAAAGGAATGCACTGTCCGCAAGACTTCCAACGGCAACTCTGCATCAGCAATAGGGTTACCGATCAACGAGGCCTCATAGGGGCCTAATGCATCTTGCCCGTTTCGAGGCCCCGCATTCCACGTAGAAGGCACGACTGCCTGGTAATTTTTAATTTTTCCGTTTTCAATCACTATCCAGTGCGACAGCATCCCCCGGGGTGCTTCATGAAAACCGACCCCGCGTTGTTCACCGGAAGGAAAGACTGGAGCGTTGAAGGTGTCCATATCACCCTTGCCGATATTGTCGATCAGGGCCTGCCACGACACTGTCATGGTGTCCCACAGTACAGCACAACGAATAACCCTGGCTGCTATACGACCAATGGTTGAATGCAATGCATCTATCCCAATGGTGGTGCCTGCCAGACTACTGACAGTTGCCAGAGTAGAATCAACATACTCCTTGGTACCGGCATGACCTGCTAAATACATGGCTACTACATTGGGAAGTGGCCCAACCTGCGCAGGCTGTCCCCTAAAGGTTGGCGACTTCACCCAGGAATACTTGTCCTCATAGTCATACCCCGTATAATTAGGTTCGGTCTCGCCATCATAAGGGGAGCGATCCCAGTCACCATCATACCAGGCATGCTTGATGCTTTCCTTGATGTTGTCGTACAACACAGGATCTGTATGAGAAGCTATAGGTGCAAACTTACTTATATCACCGTTGGGGATGTAGCCACCGGCAAGCTGATACTGGGTTCCTTTGGAATCCATTGGCATATCAGGCACGGAAAGATAATTGAGTACCCCAGCTCCATATTTGGTCCAATCGGCATAATTAGCACCGATAGCAGCCACATCGGTCAACATTGCCTGTTTAATAAAATTGCCCACCTCATCAATCAAGGTCTTAATATTAAAAAGTTTCTCAATGGTTAAGGTTGAAGGGCTATCCGGATTGATAGCATTGGTTACCCCACCCACCGCAAGGGTCTGCACATGAGGCGTTTTACTACCGAGGATTGCGACCACTTGATTAATCTTACGCTGATACTCAAGTGCCTGCAGGTAATGGGTTGCAGCCAGTAGGTTTACCTCCGGCGACAATTTCATTGCTGGGTGGCCCCAGTAACCGCTGGCAAAAATACCGAGTTGGCCGGAGCTGATAAATTTTTTCAGGCGATCCTGCACACCTTTTATTTCCTGGTATCCATTGCGCCACCAGCCAGACAACTTTTGCCCTAAAGCAGCTGCTGAGCGCGGATCAGCCTTGGTAGCGGAAACGATATCCACCCAATCCAAGGCACAAAGCTGATAAAAATGAACGATATGATCATGAATACCATGACCTGCAATAATCAGGTTTCGTATCAACTGTGCATTGACTGGAATCTCCAAGTCAAGGGCATCCTCAACCGCCCGTACTGAAGCTATTGCATGCACGGTGGTACAAACGCCGCATATACGCTGAGTATAGGCCCAGGCTTCGCGGGGATCCCGCCCTTTAAGGATAACTTCGATACCGCGCCACATCTGCCCGGAAGACCAGGCATTAGTCACCTTGCCATTATCCACTTCGCAATCAATACGCAGGTGCCCCTCGATTCTGGTGACCGGATCTATTGTAATTTTTTTCGCCATTCTCTTTCTCCTTTACGTGCTTCCCGCTACAGGATTTCGCAACTCGTGATCTTCTGTGAAAAACTCAACAAATCCCCTAGACTATTCGCTTGATTCATTGTCCTTATTTTTCTTCTCCAGCCGCTGAGTGACCAATCGAGTCACTGTCCCGGCCACCAGAAGGGTACCTATCAATTGAGGCACATGGGAGACATAACTCCAGGTTAAATCAGGATACACCTGGTTGGTTATTTTCGGATTAAAACCGAGTTTATCGAAATCCACACCGGCAAGAAACATATACTGGGTACCGCCTGCTTCTTCCAATCCATAGACATGGTCGACATATTCAGCCACGACTTGCTCTGTTTTTTTACCATGCTCTATATGATTTACAGGAAAGGCATAAGTATCGCCTGGCTTCAGGGTTAATCGGCGCTTGGCCTCTTCCTGAAGATCCGTAACTTTACCAAAAAGGGACGCTCCGGTCGGACAAGACTCACAGCAGGCAGAATAGCCTCCCTGGGCAAATCTATGGTTGCACAACTGACATTTTACAACCGACGGAGAGGACTTTTCCCACTCATACATGGGAATACCGAACGGACAGGCGACCTGGCAGTACCGACAGCCAAAGCACTTGTTTTTATCATACGTAGCAATGCCTGTTCCTGGCTGTTTTTTCAGTGCTTCCACCGGGCAGGCCGACACACATGCAGGGTCAACACAATGGAGACAGTGTTGTTTTATAAAGGAAAACTCTTCCTTGCCACCCTCCTTTTCCGATTTTCCACGATATGCCTTTATCAGGCATAAGGTTTTGTCTGACAGTGAAGTTGGAGCATCATATTTTTTATCTTCGCCTTCATATTCGTAAGGCACCTGCCCCGCTGTTTCTTTGTGATATAATGCCCCGCCTGGTTCGGCATTGGCCTTTTTGCAATTAACCATGCACGACATGCAACCAATGCACAGGGTGGCATCATAAAGGATGCCCACCGCATCGGGAGAAAGCTCCTTCTTCTCCCTGGCGGTAGCCATTTTGGCATCCGTTGCCAGCACCAAGCCTGTGCCAGCTGAAAATTTGAGAAAATCCCGTCTATTTATAGCCATGGTTTTCACGCTCCCCCTTTACGATTTCAGTCTTCATCCTTACCACGAGTATTTGCAAGCGCTACAGCCGTTGCACCTACTGCAGCCCCAGCCACACCATAGGCAAAACTCTTGGCACCACCTCCTTTCTCCGGTACAGCTTCAGTAAACTGGAGCGGTGGCGTGGGGAAGCTGACTCTGGCTTTAGAAAATAATGGGCTGTTAAAACCGACTCCTGCTTCAGAACAACCAAAGCAAGGAGCACCTGACCCTACAGGCCAGCAACCGGTGGAGGAAACATCGCCAAAATGAAGGGTTGAACAGTTGTTAAAGGTTTCCGGCCCCTTGCAGCCAAGTTTATAGAGGCAGTATCCTTTACGATGACCTTCATCGCCGAATTCTTCGGCAAATCGGCCTGCATCAAAATGGGGGCGTCGCTCGCAGTTCTCATGAATACGCCTGGCATAAGCAAACTTCGGGCGCATCTTGTCATCCAGAGCAGGAAGCTTGTTGAAGGTGACGAAATGGATGACCGTTGACAGGAAATTATACGGATTGGGAGGGCAGCCAGGGATATTGACCACCGGAATCCCCTTGTCCTTGAGTATTTCATGCACCGGAGTTGCACCGGTTGGGTTGGGGTCTGCTGCAGGTACGCCTCCCCAGGCAGCACAGGAACCGATGGCAATGACAGCAGCAGCGAGTGGTGCGGTTTCGTTAAGAATGTCAAGTACAGGTTTACCGGCTATCTGGCAGTATACCCCGCCGTCTTTTACCGGAATGGCCCCATCAACAACCAGGATAAATTTCCCTTTATTGGCCTCAATGGAGAGTGCCCGGTGGTGTTCTGCCTGGTGCCCTGCACCGGCATTAAGTGTTTCAGAATATTCAAGGGAGATAAGATCAAAGATAAGACTATCGATCGTCGGGTGATTGGTACGTAGAAGTGACTCCACGCAACCGGTACATTCCTGGCCGGACAGCCATATTACGGGAGGTCTCTGCGGAGAAGTAATAGCCTCTGCCATCTTTGGAGCAACTGTCAAGGGGAGCCCCATACTTGCTGCTACCCCTGTGCAGAACTTTACAAAATCTCTTCGCGAAACACCACCCAACTGCTTATCGTTGCTGCTCGCTACCTTTGACTTCATCAGCTAACCTCCTTGGTTTGTATACAGGTGTCTGCACCTTAACAAACTGGTAATTGGACAAGCCTTGCTGTCACAGCATACGATCACGCGCAATAGAACCTGCTTGTGATTTTACGTCCTGCTCTCCAGGTCACCTTAAAAATGATGTTCAAGGTACCCTCTACTATTAAAAAAAATGAAAACCTGCGACAGCCCTCTCTTTATTCGATTAACTTTCCGGATACATGAAAAACGACAGGAGCGCTTGGGGAAAAAGTTGTCCAGAGTACATCACTGATGTTAAACGCTCACTCCTGACATAAAACTTACTATTCTTGATATAT
>JAUVLX010000169.1 GCA_030600525.1 Desulfobulbus sp.
CCAGTCAGACCAGTATGCCACTCGGCCTTCTGGAACAATATATAAAATGATACTGGTGAGGGTGAGCAAGATAAAGGATAGCAGCATTGTCAGGGCTGTTATTCTACGCATACTCATAAATGTTTCTCCTTGGTATGTTGAAAAGTATATAATTGGCTATAACTAGCATGATTCGCGCCAATTCATTTGATTTGTTATTGTATAATGTTTTTGGAGAGATAGAAAAAGAAGCCGTAACTGTTCAGCAGCACCCCACGGAGTCTGCGCTTACCTCTGCGCACGATCAGGCAGGAAAACATAGCATTACTATAGTTATCCAGCCTGCTTGTACGTATCTGGAGCACTGCTGAACAGTTACAAATACATCTATCCTTCTTTTGGTGAAGTGACAAGGGCTATGGAGTACCGCGACGCAATATTTATTATTACCGAAGAATTGTCCTGCCCTATTTATAATATGGGAGAGGAGTTTAAAATTGAAGGCATGGCCCTGACGGTCCCTGAGGCTAAACCAGCCTGTCTGTTGTTGGTACAGGAGGTGATGAAGATTGTTTCCAATCGGCAGAGTATGGAGCGGTTCACTCCCCAGGGGATCAGGAAAACAAAGTTCGTTTGTGGAGGCTGTACAGGGCTTATCCGTTTCGAATTTAAGAAGGCAAAAGGGTTTGCCACTCTACAAATGAAATTGCTGGCAGCAGCTGAGCAGCGCCAGCGAATGAAGCATGTGGATAAATTTTATGACCTGTTGCGTAATCTCGATATCTTTGAGCCTCTTGAAGAAAATAGTCTTCGTGACCTGTCAGCTCTGCTGGAGCTGAAAGAGTATGGAGCTAATAAGATAATCCTTAAAAAAGGTGATCCCGGAACAAGCCTGTATATCGTAGTGCAAGGCAATGTTGCCGTTGTCAATGATGATGGGCAGACGTTATCAGAGATGAAAGTTGGTGATGTTTTTGGTGAGATGAGCTTGCTTTCAGGAGAGCCGGTAACCACATCCATTCATTCTCGGGAGCGAACCAAACTTGCAACACTCTCCAGTAAGGACTTTAAGCATGTTCTTAATAAGTATCCAATCCTGCAGGTCTTCTTTTATCGTCTGCTGGTGGAGAGGGCTCAGGCAAACAGCCTACGCTCTGGTACCATCAGCTCAGGGATGACAGGTAAATTTTCCGATATCCATCCGGTGGAGCTTTTTCAGCTTATTAATACAAGCACCAAAACTGGCAAGATTGAACTGCTCTTTGAAGATGGCAAAGCCACGGTCTTGTTCAACGAGGGTGAGTTGGTGCAGGCAGTATATGACAATGTCGCAGGCAAGGAAGCCTTTTTTGGTTTGTTGGCCAAGTCGGATGGTACTTTCACTTATACCTCCGGTATATCTGAGGAGGCTACAGCATTGCCGGTAATCGGCGGCTTTATGGGCTTGGTTATGGAGGGTATGCGTCGTATTGATGAAAAGAATGATGAGTAGAGTTTTTGTTCACTCGTGGGCACTCCGGGGCAGCCCTCAGACCTTGCTGAAAATGAGGCAAGCGTTGGTCCCGCCAAAGCCATAGCTATTGCTCATTACAGTGTTGAGAGTGATGTTGCGAGTTTCAGTAAGGATATTCATTGCGGCAGCCTCAGGCTCCATCTCCTCTATATTCGCTGATCCGCAGAGAAAGTTGTTAGTGAGCATAAGTAGCGAGTAAATTGTTTCATGGACACCCGCAGCCCCCAGTGAATGCCCGGATATTGATTTAGTGGAGCTTATCAGGGGGCTTTCTTCACCGAAAACCTCGAGAATAGCCTTGACCTCAACCAAATCGCCTACCGGGGTCGAGGTCCCGTGGGCATTGATGTAGTCAATAGGAGGAGAGTTCGCTCCCATGGCAAGTTTAATGCAGCGTACAGCACCTTCGCCGGACGGGATGACCATTTGACTGCCGTCTGCTGTTGCACCATAACCGGTTATTTCTCCATAAATGGTTGCCCCTCTTTTTCGGGCCCGTTCAAATTCTTCCAGCACAACAACTCCCCCGCCGTTGGCTACAACAAAACCATCCCTGTTGGTGTCGTACGGGCGTGATGCCAGCTCCGGTGTTTTATTAAATTTGGTGGTAAGAGCTCCCATGGCGTCAAACATGGCTGTTTGCGACCAATGCTCTTCGTCTGAGCCACCGGCAAACACAATGTCTAGCTTCCCCAGTTGGATCTGCTCCATGGCTGCACCTATGCAGTGCGAGCCGGTTGCACAGGCTGAGGAAATAGAGTAGCAGAGTCCCAGGATTTGGAAGGCGCTGGTAAGGCAGGCTGATACTGTACTACTCATTGTACGGGGGACCATGAAGGGGCTCAGTCGTTTGAGTCCTTTTTTTCGCATGATATCTGCAGTTGCAACGACGTTTTCTGCAGAAGTTCCGCCAGATCCTATGATAAGGCCTGTCCTCGGATGCGATATTTCGTCAGCACGCAGCCCCGCATCTTCGATTGCCTGCTGCATGGCAATAAAAGCATAAGCTGCCGCGTTACCCATGAAACGCAGTTGTTTTTTGTCAATGAACTGTTTGACGTCGACCGTGGTAAAACCCCCTACCTGGGAGCGAAGGCCGAGTTCTTGATATGGCTGGTGGAAGCGAATTCCTGACTGCATTTGCTGCAGCGAGTGAAGTACCTCATCTATTGTGTTTCCCAGCGGTGAGACAATTCCAAGTCCTGTGATAACTACTCTACGCATATTTTTCTCTTTGACGGCCTTGTCAGTATACTGCTTGGTAACAGTCTGCCCAGATGGAACGATTAAAGCATAGTTGGAGCTTGCTACCACCTCCATAGTATCCTTTTTCACAAAATGAACGGGAACCATAGCAAAAAAACAAATTTTAGGACAAGTACTTTATGGTTATTTTTGCGGAGTACCCATCTGTTGAGTGTGTTTTAGTAGGAGATGGTGTTTTGGCAGGAACAAGTTAGCGGGGGATTGCCTAATTATTTCCACTAGAAAGTGGGAGTCAAGGTTGCAAATAATGAGCCGAGCATTACTGTTAATTCTACTTCAAAGTCAGCAACAGTGGCTTTATCTGCCAGTGCTGGCAGCTTTGAGAAATGTACGCGTAAGATAAACAGAAAAAGTTTTGTTGAAATAGAAACAACTACCTGGAAAAAGGAGTAAATGTGCTAAAGAAAAAACTGCAGAAAGCCTTGAACGACCAGATTAATGCTGAGATGTATTCCTCTTATCTCTATTTGTCGATGGAGTCATATTTCCAATCAATAAGTCTCGGTGGGTTTGCAAGCTGGATGCGTGGTCAGGTTCAAGAGGAATTGATGCACGGCATGAAATTTTATGATTTTGTGGTTGAGCGAGGCGGCAGGGTAACACTTGATACCATTGCCAAGCCGGAAGCGCAGTGGAAGTCTCCTTTGGATGCTTTTGAAGCTATTCTCAACCATGAGCAGCATGTAACCGATCTGGTTAACGAGCTGGTCAACCTTGCCATCAGTGAAAAAGACCATGCTACTAATATTTTCCTGCAGTGGTTTGTGTCTGAGCAGGTTGAGGAAGAAGCAACGGTAGGTGGTATTGTTGACCGGTTGCGCTTAATTAAGGACAATCCGTCGGGACTCTTTATGCTTGATACTGAGCTCAGTAAGCGGGTTTTCAATCCGGCTGGCGAATAAATACAACAGGGGCAACAGGAAACGGTGAGCAGTAGAAGGTTGAAAAAACAAATCCTGCCGATGCTTGAGCAGGAGAACTATGAGTTCATCCTGGAGCATTTACGGATGTTGCCTGCCAAGGATGTGGTCAATGTTCTGTTTTCTGCCATATGCAGAGAAGTGCCGAGGATTCGATGGGTGGCAATAAGCTGCATGGGTGAAACCGTGGCGCGTTTGGCTGAGGAGAATATGGAGGAGGCGCGGATCATTATGCGTCGCCTCCTGTGGAGTCTTAACGATGAATCCGGTGGGATCGGTTGGGGTGCACCAGAGAGCTTGGCAGAAATTATGTGTCATCAGGCGCAACTTGCAGAAGAATATTGTCATATGCTGGTTTCCTACATGCAGAAAGATGGGGATGAGCTACTGCAGGACGGTAACTTTCTTGAGCTTCCTGCCCTGCAAAAAGGTCTTTTGTGGGGAGTGGGACGTCTTGCCGGAAGCCGTCCTGAATTTTTGTCCACCAAGGTGTCTTTTAAAGATGTAGCACCTTTTTTAACCTCATCAGATCAGGAAATTTGTGGATTAGCCGCCAGGATTACCGGTAATCTTGGCATGATTGAAGCAAAATCAGAACTGCATAAACTTACGGGCGACAAGAGAGAGTTGTTTGTGTATGAGGATGGAGAACTGCAGGCCTTCACAGTAGGGGAGCTTGCAGGCTCTGCCCTGCAAGGGATGCAGTGATATGGCAATGTTACCTTTTTCTACAGTAGCTTATGTCCAGTTTGCCGTTCAGCTTGGGCAACCTGAAAAAAATTGGCAAGCTGTTGTTGAGCTGCTTGCGCAAAATACTCCGGAACCCCAAACCTTACTTGTTTTGCCTGAGTTGTGGGCAACCGGATTTGATTATCCGCGTACCGAAGAGTTAGCAGCACAAACGCCAGCTCTTCTTGAGCAGCTTCGCGGGTTGGCGGATCATTACAAGGTCTTTTTTGCTGGTTCTCTGGCTGAGCAGAGCGTGGATGGAGGGCTGCCGCAAAATACTTTGTTTTTGGTCGGGCCTGCTGGGATAATGGGTAGATTGCCAAAGCAGTACCTCTTTTCTGCCTGGCAGGAAGACAGCTATTACAGGCCCGGTAAAGATTGTATGCCGATGGAAACAGAGTGGGGGCCTGTCGGCGGACTGGTCTGTTATGATTTACGGTTTCCCGAGGTAGCCAGAGAACAGGCATTTTCCGGGATTTGTCTGCTGCTGGTCAGCGCCCAGTGGCCATTGGCGAGGCTTGATCACTGGCAGGCACTGCTTAAAGCCCGTGCCATAGAAAATCAAGTTTATATAGTGGCGGCAAATGGGTGTGGAATGAGCGGCGAAATGGAACTTGCCGGTCACTCGATGGTGGTGGCTCCGGACGGTACTGTAATGCAAGAGGCTGGGAATTCGCCTGCTACAGCCGGTGCAGTGTTGGATGCCGACTTCCTTAACACCACCAGGCGTCGTTTTTGTCCACCAGGGGAACGTCCCTGGCGGAAAAATGATGCCAGGAAAATAGTCTCGTTACCAGTTTTACAGGACGCGCTTAGGTCCATAGGTCGACAAGGTGGCAGGATTGCATTTACCAACGGATGCTTTGATATTCTACACGCAGGCCATGTGAGTTATTTGGAGCAGGCCAGGTCCACAGCAGACTGCCTTGTTGTTGGGTTGAACAGTGACAGCTCGATAAGGAGATTAAAAGGGCCTTCTCGTCCGGTAAACAGGGAGCAGGATCGGGCCAGGGTGCTTGCCGGCCTAGGGTGCGTTGATTTTATAGTTTTGTTTGCTGACGACACACCTCTTGATCTGATCACAGCCCTTCTTCCAGATGTACTGGTTAAAGGGGCTGACTGGGCAGAAGATGACATTGTTGGTGGTCGCGAGGTAAAGGTCGCTGGTGGGAGGGTGGAACGTATTGTCTTTCAGTACGACAGCTCAACCACCAAGGTTATTGAAAAAATTCGTCGATAAATTTTCCATATTTATGAGTCTGTTGATTTACTAGGATTTTCGTTCAAGGTCGAGGCATGATGGAAAAATAACCGCAGGCATATAATTGATATCGGAGTCTTCGCTTACCTGCGAGGATTATTTTTTTAGCATAACGAGGTAAGCGCCAGACTCCGAGAGATTGGGCGAAAAGACAGTAAATCAACAGGCTCATTTATTACCTCCTCAAGGAGTACTTAACATGACGACCATTAAGATAGACGGTATGAAGTGTCAACATTGTGTAAGCAGTGTGCAGAAAGGATTAGAAGCTCTTGAGGGTGTCACAGGGGTGCAGGTTGATCTCGAAGCCCACGAGGCACACTTTGCGGGAGAAGTGGATCTGCAACGAGTCAAAGCTGTCATTGCTGAAAAAGGGTTTTCTGTGGTGGAGTAGCTCTTTGGCAGATGCTGTTTTTTGCGCTCTTTTTTTCCTGCTTTCAAGCTATTGCTGCTATTTCTTTGCAGTGTAATTTGCTATAGTCTTCTTTTCTTAGATTCAGGACCTCTGTTTGAGATCCCGGAACTACACGTCTTTGGAGGAAACGGGTGTGAATCCCGTGCTGTCCCGCAACTGTATTTCCAATATTCTTGGATAAGCCAGATACTTCTCCTTGCCCTGATTTCTCATGAACATTGTGTCAACTCGCTCAATTGTCTGCAATTTATTTATGTTATGCAAAGTTACATTGAGTTACATATGTTTACAATGTTCACCAAAGGTTAGTCCATCCGGCATCATTTTCTTCAGTATTTTGGCTATGAATATAGGCTACTATCGGAGTCTACGCTTACCTCTTCATAGCCAAAAACTTTGAACCTGACGCCGCCTGAACTGATGAGAAATCCAGGCTAGGTAGCGATCTTCGTGGTGGAGATCCTGCTGTTAAATGCTCACCTGTCCCTGCCTGTGTTGTGATACGCAGGGACCATCATGAGGAAAATTGTGAATACAGGACTGACATGGGGCGTTTGACACTGGTTACAGGTGGTGCCCGCAGCGGTAAAAGCAGCTATGCAGAACAGCAGATAGGTAGAGGCTGTGAAAACATAGCCTATATTGCTACTGCTCGTGCACTCGATGCAGAAATGGAAGATAGGGTCGCCAGGCACAGATTGCAGCGGCCTGCAACATGGCAGACATTTGAAGAGCCTTTGCAGCCGTCTTTGATTATCCATGATCATAAAGAGCATTATGATGGTTTTTTGCTCGATTGTCTCACTGTCTTAACTACAAATATCATCCTCCAGGATTCAGCCATTGATTGGGAACAACCAACGGTGGCAAGCATGGCCCAGATTGAACAACAGGTTTTGAAGGAAATTGATGCCCTGCTTGCCACCCACAAATTGTATGCCGGCCATCTGTTTGCCGTGACCAATGAGGTGGGATTGGGCATAGTCCCCGGAACACCGTTGGCTCGTTTTTTTCGAGACTGCAGCGGGCGAGTTAACCAAAGGATGGCTGCTGCAGCAGACGAAGTGGTTTTGGTCGTGTCTGGCATTCCAGTACAGGTAAAAGGGGGCGGAGTCTGTGTCTAGCCTGCTGTTGATGATCCAGTTTATGACCCGTTACCCTATCCCGCTGCAGATAGATTTTACTGTTGACCGGTTTGTTCAGGGTATGAAATGGATGCCCATTGTCGGCTTTTTGGTCGGCCTGCCTGCTGCAGTCATTCTGTATCTGTGCTTTCCTTATTTCGGGGTTGAGGTCGCGACCTTTCTTGCCTTGGTTGTACTTATCACCGTAACTGGTGGCCTCCATCTTGATGGTATAGGGGATTCGGCAGATGGTCTTTTCTGTTACCGTCCTAGAGAGCGGGTGCTGGAAATCATGCGTGATTCCACTTTGGGAACTAACGGGGTCGTGGCAGTGGTTTTGACCATTTTG
>JAUVLX010000225.1 GCA_030600525.1 Desulfobulbus sp.
CAACTTGTTTGAGGATGATCTGCATGACGCCAAGTACTATTGCGGATTTACCGCTTCTCTCTTCAGCAGCCGTTATATAAAGATTATTCGACATTTCCAGCCTCTTGGTAACGAGTCTTTCCTGTAGCACCTACGAGATTAGGCGACGAAGTGCAGGTGCACTCTATTATGTTATTCACAAACCATTACTGGTCCAGGTTAAATCTTCCGCAAGCCACTTATCGAGCTAACACCCAATGTTATTGGTAAGACCAGTAGCCAGAAAACATTTCATCTACAACCACAAAACAGGAGCATAAGCAACCTCTAATTGAACATAACCTCAAAATTTTTATTACAGGTTCCAGCCAGCCCCCACCCAAAGACCTCTCCGAAGTAATCTTATCAAATTAAAATTTCAAAAAAGACTTACCAGAACTTTACTGTCCTCCGACAACACTTTGTTTTACATTACCAGTAAGAGATACGAATAATTACCAGAAGGTAATCGTACATACCAAGGGAAGATGATATGCAAAATATAGAGATACGACGATCAGGTAGCGGCACAGTTGAAATACGAGCAGCCAAGGAAATCAATCACGATCAGGCTGACGCTCTTTTTCGTACCGGCAAATCGGAACTGGCCAAACCTTCCTGCCAGGGCCTTGTTATTGATTTACGAACAACTCGACTGCTAGAGAACTACTCACTCTATAGAATTTACAAACTTATCCATATTCTTAAAGAAACTGCTGCGGAAGAAGAGAACAGGCCGCTCACAACTGTACTCTATAATGGCGAGAAAAAAAGACAGGAGTTTCTAGAAAAGACCGTCAACCTGGAAGGAATCAGACTGACGTTTTCAGAGAATCCAACAAAAGAGGAACACTGGTGGAAACATTCGCATTCATCATTACTCGTCCAATAAACAAGAGATGCTATCAGGTCGAGTTACCTTTCATAGAGCTATCACCCTCAGTAGAAGTCACAGCAGGGGAATCCACATTTACCGGGCCAGAAGATGCCGACACGCCCACTCTTCCGAGACTGCCGTGAGCAGTTGCAGCCCCGTTATTCAGTACCACGCTGTATTCATTTAAATACATATCAGAAAGGGTCAGAAAGGCAGTCACGATCAACGGTCCATAAATAATCCCAAGTACACCAAACAGACTCATTCCCCCGATGATCGCCAAAAAGACGAGCAGGGTATGCATATTCACCTGACTGCCAACAAATTTAGGCTTCACCAGGTATTCGACTGAGAAAGACAACACCACGTAAAACAAGACGGTAATCAAAGCCTTAGTCACTAATCCATTGAGCAGTAAAATGATGGCCGTCGGCAGCAGCACAAGCCCGATCCCGAAAATCGGCAAAAAGGCAACCACTGCCATCACGGCACCCCACAGGACAGGCGATTTTAAACCGAGCAGAGCAAAGAAAATCCCCCCCAAAGTACCCTGAAACAGTCCACTCAGCCCATTACCCACCAGGATCACCCCTGCAATCTGCATAAATTTATGCATCAGCAATCGATTCTGATTATCAGGGAGCGGCGATAGTTTTGTCAGAAAAGCAACAAGCTTATCCATCTCAATCAACAGGAAAAACACAACAAGAATCAGAATACAGAACTGCCAGGCAAAACTCATGATATTGGCTGCCCATGCAGATGCCTGGTTGTAAATAAACATGCCGACGGTTTTACTGATATTGGAGACAAGCTCCGCAATGTCAGGCGGTTCGAAGTTAACGCCATAGCCAACGAGGATCTCCTGCACCTGCTGCACCCATGTATTATTTTGGATGACTTGCGGCAGTTTGAGCAGTACATTACTGTCCTTGCCAAGGTGATACAGGTTCAATGCTTCCGAGGAGAGTGCACCAGCGCAAAATGTGAGCGGAATAAAGACAATCAGCGTTATGAGCCCACATGTCAGACAGGAGGCCATCCATGATGAAACCCACCTGCTGAGCCAGTTATAAATTGGCGTAAAAATACCGGCCAACAAAAATGCCAGGATTAAAAACTGACCAAATGGCCAGAGAACCCAGCCGAGCATAAGCGTTGACAGCAGGAAAATTACAGTAAAAAATTTAGCCTGAACAGGAGTAAGCACTCTGGGCCCCTGCTCAACCTTGGGGGTATTTGGCTTTTTTGCAACGACATTTTTTTTATTCGATTTCTTACGTACCATAGGGCAAGACCATAAAGCATGGCTCAAATTAATGCTAGGAGCCTGTCGAATAATAGGATTTTTTTCTCAGATCAAGGCATTCTCAGGAAATCAAGCACAGCCATATAATGGATATTGCGAGCATTGACTTTCTGAGAATAACGCCGATATGGGGAAAAAAGACATTATCCGACAGACTCCTAGGTTATCTTATCGTACGCTCTAAGAAACCAGGACACGAACGGTAATAAACAAGAGGACACAATGGTAAACAATGATATTGAAATAGCGGTACAAAAAGTACCGGCAGATCAATTAAAAACAAAACCAGATCAAGACAACCTGGGGTTCGGTAATTTCTTTACCGACCATATGTTTTCCATGCATTGGAACAGGCAGCAGGGTTGGCATGATGCAAAAATTCAACCTTTTCAACAACTCCAGCTCGATCCGGCGGCTATGGTTCTCCATTACGGCCAGGCCATCTTTGAGGGACTCAAGGCATATCGCACTCAAGATGATCGAATTTTACTGTTCCGCCCACAGGATAATCTGGCACGAATGAACCAGTCCGCCCTAAGGATGTGCATGCCACGCTTTCCAGTAGAAAGAGTGCTCCAAGCACTCCGTGCCCTTATCTATCTTGATAAGGAATGGGTCCCCCACACGAAAGGAGCAACGCTCTATATTCGCCCCACCATGATTGCGACCGAGCCCATGCTCGGCCTGCGCGCTGCTGAAGAATATCAATTCTTCATCATCAACTGCCCGGTAGGTGCCTATTACTCAGAAGGCTTTAATCCCACCAAAATCTATATAGAAGATCAATATATCCGTGCAGTACCGGGGGGAGTGGGTGATACCAAAACAGCTGGAAACTACGCTGCCAGCCTTAAAGCCCAGATAGGAGCACAAAAGAAAGGTTACACCCAGGTTCTATGGCTTGATGCCAAGGAACGAAAATATATTGAAGAGGTCGGTACTTCAAATATCTTTTTTGTGATTGACAATGTTCTCATCACGCCGCCACTCAAAGGATCTATTCTTCCGGGAATTACTCGGGATTCAGTACTTCAGTTAGCAGGTGACTGGGGAATGCAAGTGGAGGAGCGACAGATATCGATAGACGAAATAGTCAAAGCCTGTGAAGACGGATCGCTTCAGGAAAGTTTCGGTACTGGAACAGCAGCAGTAATTGCTCCGGTGGGAGAATTCTGTTATCAGGATAAAGATTTTATAATTAACGGCGGCAACACTGGTCCAGTGGCACAGAAGCTGTACAACGAATTGCAGGCCATTCAGTTTGGTGAGCAGAAAGACAACCACGGATGGGTAGTCCCAGTAAGCTAAAAAAACGAAGGTCAACCACACATTCCCTATCTTTATCTTTAATTTCAGGAAGTTGGGCGGATATTTTTTTCCGCCCCTATCCCCTTGATTTTTCAAAAACCGTCACTATTATATTGCGCAGTTTGAATTCAAAAGCTGCGTTTAGTCTTATACACAACAGCGTAAAATACGTCGTTAAGCACGACGTATACACAAGCTTACATTTTACAATACAAAACAACTCAGTAACAGGAGGAGTATCCATGAAAATTCGTCCATTGAATGATCGTATTTTGGTCAAAAGACTGGAAGAAGAGGAAAAAACCGCAGGTGGTATCATCATTCCAGACTCTGCTAAAGAAAAGCCTGCTGAAGGCGAAGTTGTAGCTATCGGTCCTGGTAAACTCAGTGATGCTGGTGAGCGTGTTGCCATGGATGTTGCTGTTGGCAATCGTGTGCTTTTTTCAAAATACGGCGGCACCGATGTCAAGCTTGATGGGGAAGACTTCCTTATCATGCGCGAAGATGACATTCTTGGCGTAATAGAAGCCTAAACAACTCACAGTTATTATTGTAACCCTAGGAGATATAAAAGATGTCCGCAAAAGATATAAGATACGGCGCTAAAGCTCGCGAAAAAATGCTGGCTGGCGTTAACACCCTTGCAGATGCCGTAAAAGTTACTCTTGGTCCTAAAGGCCGAAATGTTCTGATCGAGAAATCATTTGGCGCTCCAGTTATCACCAAAGATGGTGTTACCGTTGCCAAAGAAATCGAAGTAGCTGACAAGTTTGAGAACATGGGCGCGCAGATGGTTAAGGAAGTTGCTTCCAAGACCTCTGATGTAGCTGGTGACGGTACCACCACTGCCACCGTTCTTGCTCAGGCTATCTACAAAGAAGGCGCCAAGCTTGTAGCTGCCGGTTCCAATCCCATGGAAATCAAGCGTGGTATTGATGCGAGTGTTGAAGCAGTTGTTGCAGAGCTCCGCTCCATCGCCAATCCAACCAAAGAGCAAAAAGAAATCGCTCAGATTGGAACCATTTCCGCAAACAATGACAAAACCATCGGCAACATCATTGCAGAAGCAATGGACAAAGTCGGTAAAGAAGGCGTTATCACTGTTGAAGAAGCAAAGTCCATGGAGACCTCTCTGGACGTTGTTGAAGGTATGCAGTTTGATCGCGGCTACCTTTCTCCTTACTTTGTTACCGATCCAGATCGGATGGAAGTCAACATGGAAGATCCTCTGATTCTCATCAACGAGAAAAAGATCTCCAACATGAAAGACCTTCTGCCTATCCTGGAATCTGTCGCTAAAATGGGCAAGCCGCTTTTCCTCATCGCTGAAGATATAGATGGTGAAGCACTGGCTACTCTGGTTGTCAACAAGCTGCGCGGCACCCTGAACATCGCTGCTGTTAAAGCTCCTGGATTTGGTGATCGTCGCAAGGCAATGCTTGAAGATATCGCCATCCTTACCGGTGGTCAGGTCATCACTGAAGACCTCGGCATTAAGTTGGAAAACATCACCGTAAACGATCTTGGCACAGCCAAGCGCATTGTGGTCGACAAAGACAACACCACCATCATTGATGGTGCCGGCGACAAAGAACAGCTTGCAGCACGTGTTAAGCAGATTCGTACCCAGGCAGAAGACTCAACCTCTGATTACGATCGCGAAAAACTGCAGGAACGCCTTGCAAAACTTATCGGTGGTGTTGCTGTCATCAACGTTGGTGCTGCTACCGAAGTTGAAATGAAAGAGAAAAAGGCTCGGGTTGAAGATGCACTCAACGCTACCCGCGCTGCTGTAGAGGAAGGTGTTGTTCCTGGTGGTGGTGTAGCTTACCTCCGCTGCCTCAAAGTGCTTGACACCCTTGATCTGCAGGGTGAGCAAAGCCTGGGTATAAACATCATTCGCCGTGCTCTGGAAGAGCCTGTACGTCAAATCGCAGCCAATGCAGGCCGCGAAGAGTCGGTCATTGTTGAGCACGTGAAAAACCTCGAAGGTGCAAACGGCTTCAACGCTGCCACCGAAAAGTACGAAGACCTGATTGCAGCAGGTGTTATTGATCCTGCCAAGGTAACCCGCTATGCACTGCAGAACGCGGCTTCTGTCTCCGGCCTGCTCCTTACCACTGAATGCATGATCGCTGATGAGCCTTCTGATGATGCAGGTGCTGGTGCCATGGGCGGTATGCCTCCTGGTGGCATGGGCGGCATGGGTGGAATGGGCGGCATGATGTAAGCCCTTCTCCCCAAAGTTTTTTAGAAGTACCAAGCGTTTTATTCTTCAGTCTCGTACTGGAGAATAAAACGCTTTTTTGCAGCAAGGGCAGAAAAAAGTAAATAATGACCTTTCCCTGTTATTTCTTGTTGACAAATGACGAAAAATTTTGAATATTGTTCCGGTCCAAAGCAACCGTTTACATAGAACACATTGGCGATGTAGCTCAGCTGGTTAGAGCGCACGGCTCATATCCGTGGTGTCCGGGGTTCAATTCCCTGCATCGCCACCAATT
>JAUVLX010000108.1 GCA_030600525.1 Desulfobulbus sp.
AAATGAAATTCTTCCAATGCCTTAAGTGCGTAGGCGGTCAACTGGGACTGCTGTGTTGGTATGCCCTGCGGACGAAAACGGATGGTGCCGCCCTGTTTGCTTCCAAAGACTTCCCCGTTATCAATGGTTACTTTTTTTTGATTAATAATGAGTGGAAAATGACCGTTTATTTTCCCTTCAACCTGCAATCCTTTAACTTTAAACAGTGCGGTAACTTCAGCAAGGTCAATGCCGTCAGCCCGAATGGTCACAGCTTGTTTTTCGGTACTGGGCATATAGACAAAAGGGTCTGTTTTGATGTTCCCCTGCATAATGTTAGCCCCCAACTGCTGGACAGCAACCAGAGGAAGCTTACCTCTGCTCGAAGCAGAGATGTTGAAGACTCCCTGCAGGTTGGTGAGCGCAATGGTACCGTCAATCTGTGCGATTTTCAGCTTTCCTGGTTTGTGTGAGCGCAGTTCAGGAAGCAGGTCCAGGGTCTGATCAAATTGCAGGCCGGAAAAAGGAATGTTTTTTACGAGGCCGGCACTGTCTGTAACCTGTACCGATGCCTGCGCCTTGAGTGGGTGATTTTTCCACCAGGATGCTTCCACTGTGGTATTGACTTGGCCGGAAGTCACGGTGAGTGGGAGCGATATTCCTTGAACAAGATCGGCAATACCGTTTGATTGCGAAAAAAGAATGGGCTTCTCGGTTGTCATCTGGGCCATTCCCTGACCTGATTTCAGCCCATGTTTCACAGTCAGTTTTATTTTACCGGGATTTATGCTCGGCATCATGTGCAATGTAGCGTTGAGATGCTGCTCCTTGAGTACCAGTTTGCCGGTAATATCTTTTACCTGCAGAGCCACATTGTTAGCGGATATGAGCAGCGTTGGTGCCACCAGGGAGAGGGCTGCCTCCAGTGTGTTGTTTATGGCGGCATTGTGCAAGGTTGCATGGACCGATTCACAGGTAAGTTGTTGGTTGCCCTTTTTTACAGTGAAGGCCGTTGTTGTCCAAGGGGGAGAGGTGATTTCTGTTGTTTTTGAAACTGTTTGCAAGGTGACTGGCACCTGTGACCCTGGAGTGAGAGTGAATTTCGGGGTATGCCATCCGGCAACAGTCACCTCTTGAAACGTTAACGGCGCAAATTGGGGCGAGAGACTGGTTGTATCTTTTGTAATAAACAGTTCCCTTAATGGTGGGATACGGATGCTTTTTATGCTTGTCTGGCCGACTTTCAGGTTTTCAGCGAGCCATGGTTGAGGGGAGGAGAAGGTCACCTTTACTCCGTCAGCCGTAGATGTCAACGTGCTGCCGATATGGAGATCAAGCTGCTGTGCCTGTACTGTGTTGCTGTTAAGCTGTGTTACCTGTAACCGGGAAGCATTGCTGAGGGTTACTCGTCCTTCAGTATCAAGTGTGGCCTGAAGGGCAAGGGTCAGCTCTCTGGCTGAGCACCGGGGGAGTTGTATCTTTTCCGCTTGCATTTGCAATTGGAGATGCAAGGGCTTTGTTAATTGGAGCGAAAAGGTAGTCGTTACCTTGCCTGTCTGCCCCTGTAGTTGATCAATTGGGAGTAATTGGGAGAGTTCTTCGATGGAGAATGTCGTTTGAGCTTCTATCTGAGTTGTATCTGCCGTAAGCTGCAGTGTCTGCGGTGTGTGTTTTCCTTTTGTATGGCGGACAACGGCGTTGATGGTTTGATCCTGTCTCCTCTGGAGGGTACCTGAAATGTCGTCTTGATCGGTGAGATGGACAAGGAGATTGGCCCGTAGCTCCTCGTTTGTCGTGTTTAACTGTATGGCAATGGGGGCGTTTCTTAAGCGTGCAGTATTCGTCCCATTAATAAAGAGCTGATTAATGGTGATTTGTTTTATCGGTATATTGACAGCCTGTAAGCCCTTAATAGCATTTTTGATTGTTGATGGATCAAAGCTCGGCTGTTTTTTCAGGGGGGGCGAAGCCATCGGGAGTGTGATCGCAGCCTGTTTGATAGAAAGCCGATCTACTCTTTTTGTGGATAATCCGGCAAGGGTATATTGAAGCGATATCTGCGATATTGATACTGCATATTGTTGCTGGTTGTGTTTGAAATCGGCTGAGAAGGTTTCGATATCCAGACGGTCTAAGGAGCAGGACCGCAGTTCAAGGGAAATGTTGTGAACATTTTTGTAAGAGAGATACCTGGGAACACCCCATTCCAGGAGCGGAATGCGAAACACTATGACCAAGGTGACAAGCAACGTACAAAAGAGAAAAAAAAGGAAGGTTTTACGCATGAGATTACATTTGTTTGTTTTTTGCCAGTCACGCATTTTCTGCAAGAGGCGTTCTGCCAGGCTGATTCTGTTGCCCTGCCATAACTTTTTCTGATTACGTATAAAGCGCAGTAATTTTTTTAGAGGGGTACGCACTCAGTGAGTACCCCCCCTCTGGTACGGTACCTCCAGGCTACAGCTACCAGGAGGTAAGCATGTCTAAAAATACAATTCAATTCAGACAAGGTCTCAGTCTACCGGAATTTATTTCATAGTCTGGAACTGAAGAGCAATGCCACAAACCGCTGTTTCAATGGCGCTGGCCCAATGGATTCAGGTGTCCCGAATGCGGACATGATCGCTATATCTCCCTACATTCAAGAAAGCTCTTTTAATGCAATCTGTGCCGATCTTTCCCCAGAGGCTCATAAACGTGGCTGAGCTTTGTGGGTAATCAGAAAAAAATAATCGCCATGATTTACCTCATTGGTGGAAAACTAAACTTTGGCTTACACACCCGAAATAGCGAGGAGCCTATTGTTATATAGTTTATAACTGCTTGCCATAACATAATTTTTCTACCAGAAACATAATAACAGGCATTTGTTAAAGGCAAGTAAAATTTTGGTAAATGCAAACAGAGAGCAAGGGCAATACTAATCGGTAAGTATGTTTAACAGTGAGCATGGATGAGGGCCACGCTGTATCATTCTTTTTGTTGAGAGTGGTTTATTTCTCAACAGCTGTTTCCTTTGGTACAAGCAGGGTGAATACAGTCCCTTTGTCTACTTTATTAAGGATTGTAACCTTTCCGTTATGCCTGTCGATGACTTCCTTAACCAGATTAAGGCCCAGTCCAAAACCTTCCTGTCTGGTAGGGACCGTGCCCCTATTAAATTTTGTAAAGATAGCCTGGTGCATTTGTTCGGGGATACCGGGTCCTTCGTCTTCAAGACTTAGGGCGAACTGGTGTTCATGCTCTACAAGGGCAAGAGTCACTGTGGTGTCTTCGGGGCTGAATTTTATGGCATTGTCGAGCAGGTTGATGACAGCCTGGAGTAACAGGAGTTCATCACCCCTTATGGGGGATGTTTTTTTGGGGAGGTGGGTGGTGAGGGCAATTCCTTTTTTTTGAGCTGCAGGGGTGACGCTGGTGATGGCATCGCCAATCAAAGTGAGCGGCTGGAAGGGGAAAAAATGCAATTGCTGTTTGCCACTCTCAATGCGGTTGATATCAAGAAAGGTAACAATGAGCTGGTTCAATCGCTTTGCTTCGGTGCAGATGGTTTCAGCATATTGTTGTTGTTCCCGGTCCAGGGCATCTGCAAGCATTTCTCCATATCCGAGAATGGTTGTCAGCGGGAGTTTGAGTTCATGGGAAACAATAGAGACTATTTCATCTTTGACTCTTTCCAGTTCTCTTAATTGGGTAACATCATGGAGAATGGCTACGGTGCCCTCGAAAGGTGTTTCGGCGGCCGAAAAGCGATGTATATCGACCTGGAAGTAGTGCCTGCCAGAGCTACCCAATACTTGTATTTCTACGTGCAAGGGGGAGTCCATCCCAAGGATGGGGTCAGTAGCTGTTTTGTCGGTGTTCGTTACTTGAGAGCGGAAAATGTGATCAGCAAAGGATGTGTAATCCGGCAAGCCCTGTTTATCTGAAAAATGTTGCTGCCAAAAGCTGCGGAAGTGAATGTTGGCGAAAATAGGTTGCCCGGAGGCTGTGTCCCACAGTGCAAGAGGCGGCAGTTCATTGTTAAGTAAATTGTCGAGGAAAGTGTGCTGCATGCCCAGGGCGTTGGCAGCAAGCTGTAGTTGCCTGATGTATTGGTGAATCCCCAAGGTGTTGAGGATTCCTCGTTTTTCAAGCTGCTGTTCTTTTTGCGGTACATATCCGTATATCTGTTCCAGGCCCTTGTCTAGCCGTTTGTTGAGGGCGCGAATCTGGATATAAATTGCATTGCCAGCCCAGAGCGTTTGTTGCAGCAGATGAAAGAGATAGGTGACAAAGAGCACCGTGAAAAAGAGTGCAATATCGATATATAGGCAGTGGTGAAAACATACTACAGCGACAACAGATGCTGTACTAAGGAGGGCGAGGTTAATGCCGATGTTGTAGCGTTCCGCGACCACTGGCCATATGGTTGCCCCAACGATGAGCAGCAGGGCAACAAGAAGGAAGGAGAGCAAGGGCTGGGGACGAAGAAATCGTTGCTCAAGCAGATTGCCGAGAATGGTTGCCTGAATTTCTACCCCTGGGGTAACCTGGGTGCGGGAAAAAGGGGTGAGAAAGGTATCGTTAAGGCCAATGGCCTCTGCCCCGATGAGTACGAAGCGATCCTTGAAAAACTCCTGGGGGATGTGGCCTTCAAGCACATCAATATAGGAGAGATAAAGAAAGGTCCTTTCCGGACCGTAGTAGTTAATGAGGAAAGGCTTCTGCTGGATGCGTTTTTGGGTTTTTTGTTTGGATGCATTAAGCAGGGCCTGGGCAAATGATTGCTGACCTAAACGATGGTTGAATGAGATTTTACGGACAATGCCGTCGCTGGCAAAGAGTGTTTCAATGTGTCCGGTCCCGGTGACCTGGTCTAATCCAGGCGAAGGGGTGAGGAGAGTATTTTCAAAAGTGGTGGCCGAGGCAAATATTACTGGTGGGGAAAGTCGGAGTTGTTTGTTGAACAGTTCGTCGTCCTCGGTGGCCTCGGAAAAAAGAAAGTCGAAGCCAACTGCACGTGCCAGAGAGAGACGGTCAAGGAGTTGTGCATGGATTTTACGAGGGAACGGCCACGCTCCCAGCCGTTTCAGGCTGGCTTCGTCAATACCTACAATAACTACCGATTGCGGCGGGGCAACCGGTCCTCGAATGCGAAAAAGGAGATCCTGGGCGGTGTTGCTCAGGCCATGGGTGAAGCCGCAAAGGTGGAGCAATAAAACGCAACAGATACCCGCGATTGGAATTGACAAACGGTTAAGCAATGGGCTGTTCATTAAAGAAGTATGATGCCTAGCATTACCACTCCGATCATGACTTCTTTCCAGCCAAGCGGGTCACGTTTGATTTCCAGTGTCTGCGAGGCCGTCCATGGTCCAATGGCGTCAGGGTTGAGTACTGTGCGGATGCGAACAAAATAGGTCCCCGCAAGCAGGTGTTCTTGCACTTGGTAACCAGCCGTTGTAATCGCATTTTTGTCAAGCAGCAGTTTGTGGAACTGTCTGTCTTCCGCTATCTGCAGGTCATAGGTACATTCGTCCGCCATGGCAGACCAGCGCAGAGAGAGCTGCTTCGAAGCAGAGGTGGTTGCACCCTGCATCTCTGGCTGGGTTGCAATCTTCCAGGAGAGGGGTGGCGAGAATAAGGTGGCAAATCCGTCCTTGCTGATGGCCTGTACTCGGAACAAATAGACGCCGGGCTCAAGCTCTGGGGTGGTCAGGGAGGGAGCACCGGTTTCCTGTTCGACTACAATGTTTTTAAACGCATTGTCTGTTGCCAGTTGATAGAAGAAGTGGTCTACCTGTTCGCCTTTCAGCCACGTAATTGTAATCTGTTTGTCCCAGAATGTTCGGCCATCCTTTGGGGTGGAAATAACCGGTGCTGAGGGAATGGTTCGGATGTTGAGCGGTAGAGGGCCGTTGGGGAGACTTTCAAATCCTTCCTTGTCGATGGCCGTGAAAAAGCTGTGGTACGATTCGTCTGGAAGCGAGTCTATGACGAATTCCCCCTCTGGGGAACAATACACTTCTTTCACGGTTGTCTGGCCTTCATTATCGGCGGTAATTCGCATCCGAAGTGTTTCGGCCTGCGGATGTTCGGGAGCTGTGATGACAGCTGGAAGCGTCCGGAAGAGTGGTTTGAGGAGCGGTGCGGCTGGAGGTGTTGGTAATGGTCTGGCTTTTTCTGGAGGGGCACCTGGCTGCACTCTACTTCCTTGGTTGGCGTGCAAAGTGATGGCGGTACCTGCGGCACCAACATTAATCTTGCCGGTAAGCGTTTCAAAGGTATTGCCCTGTTCTACGGTTTTTATTCGATACTCGGTGCCGCGTACACCAGTGATGGCAATGGGCGTACGGATCTGGTGGCTGTCATTGGGCTGTAACCGTTGCTTTATTTGGTTAAAAATTCTTCCCTTGTGGAGGGTGAAATCGATTTTAACTGTCTGGTCGACAAGGCTGATGAGGTAGTTAAATGTCAGCTTGGAGTCGGGCTCCATGTTGAGATAGCGATGGTCTGGAAAGATGATGTGAGCATAAGCGTCCTCTCCTGTAACCAAGGTTTGACCGGAGGCAAGGATTGCTCCTTTGTTTGTTCGAGTTATATCTCCGTTTGTATCTACGATGCTCACCTCTCCCTTCATCGTTGCCAGTGTTGCCTCCAGGTTTTTGTATTTGAGCAGGGAAAGGGGCACCTTGAGGGTTGATTGTTCAAGTATTAGATAAGGTGGCTTGAGTCTGTTGATGCTGGCAATGGTTTTCCAGTCGCTCTGTTGATGGCAATACTTGCGGGCAAGGTGGATAAGGTTGGTCCCGTTTTTGACATGGAGTGGCACCAGCATTTCCTCTGCAAGACTCACCTGCTGCAGACAGGTAACCAGAAGGAGGATGGTTACCAGCATCGGTTGAAGAAAATTATTGTGGATTTTTTTTGTCTGCTTGTTCATGCCGTGGCCTGCTGTAAAAAAAGGTTGGAAGGTTGCATGTGTGCCTATTGTGGAGCTATCACTCCACTGCTGACAGCTTGTACCCGACTCCAGGAACAGCTATAATTTCAATTGTATTTGGACTGTTGCTCTCCAGTTTTTTACGGAGATTTGCAACGTGCATCACCAGCGCTTTGGTCTCGATATCGGGATCGTAGCCTAGTACCTCCTGGAGCAGCTCCCTGTGGCTGACAACTGTCTTTTTTCTGGTCGCCAGGTAGGTAAAAAGGTCAAATTCGGTTTTAGTGAGGGCCACTGTTTTTTCGTTGTCGAGGAGGATTTCTCTAGCTTTTGTGTCTATCTGCAGAGGGCCGATGCGTATGCTGTCGCTCTCTGTATCGTTTTTTTTCCTTTTGGCCGATCGCCTCAATTGGGCCTTGATTCGGGCGAGCAGTTCGCGAAGACTGAATGGCTTGGTAAGATAATCATCTGCTCCGAGTTCCAATCCCTCAACCTTGTCATCCACACGGTTTCTGTCAGTGAGGATAATGACTGGTGTTTCAACAGCTGATTCACGCAGCTCGTTAAGAATTGACAGGCCGTCCTGGTGGGGCATTACCACGTCAAGTAAGATGATGTCGGGCCGGGTGGCTGAAATACGTTGGCATGCATCCTTGCCGTTATCGGCTGTCACGACTTCTGCACCCTGATTGCTGAAATAGGTCCGTAGCATGGTCTGGATATTGGGGTCGTCCTCAAAGACGAGCAGCTTGCAGTCAAGTTTTTCGGTCATAGGATTCATTCCTGTAAGGTAGCGTTAGTGGCTAAAATTACAATGATTGATGTTTTAGAACAAGAGGTTTTACTCTTTTAGGGTATCTTGAAAAATTAGATTTTTCGATCAAGGTCAGGTAAGCCCCGACTCCGAGGCATGGATAAAATTTTATCCATAACGAAGAGATTGGAAGAAAAAGTCATTTTTCAAGGTAGGCTCTAGTCATGAAGTTGAGGTGTTGATTTAAGAACAGATGCTGTTCGTCAAATAGTGAAACAGTTTACCTGAGATTGACGTAAGTATTTGGTAATAAAAAATGTCTGGATTATGTCCTTAGGCTCTTGGATCAGTTGACTTGGATGGTAAAGGACGTATAATAGTACATAGTATCAATATGTTGAATAGCACCACGTGCTGACGTGGTTGCAGCAGATGATCGCACACTTCTCAAACGGACATGGGTATGCCAGAACGAATCGGATTTATTTCCACCCGGTTTGCCGGTACAGATGGCGTTTCACTGGAGTCAGCCAAATGGGCTGAGGTGCTTTGGCAGGATGCACATACCAGCTATTGGTATGGAGGCGTCCTTGACCGAAGCGGTGGCGTATCCATGTGTATTCCGGAAACCTACTTCGGTCACCCGGAAAATGAATGGATCAATCAGCGGATTTGGGGGCACAGCCATCGTTCTCCAGAAGTAACCAGACGCATTCATGATCTGGCCGAGTATATAAAAGGTACCTTGTATGACTTTGTAAAAGAATTCGATATTTCGGTCCTGTTGGTCCAGAATGCACTCACCATTCCCATGCATCTTCCTCTTGGCCTGGCAATTACCGAGTTTCTCGCCGAAACAACCATGCCAGCAATTGCCCATCATCACGATTTTTTTTGGGAACGGAGTCGTTTCCAGGTCAATAATGTGCCCGATTTTCTAGATATGGCCTTCCCCCCCAAGGATATTCAGCTGCAACATGTGGTGATTAATCAGGCAGCGCGAGAGGAACTGGCTTTGCGCAAGGGACTCTCTTCCATGCTTGTCCCCAATGTTTTTGATTTTTGCAACCCTCCAGAACCTGCTGATAAATACAGTAAGGATTTAAGAAGCGAGATCGGCCTTGGCCCTGAAGATAAGTTGATCCTGCAGCCCACTCGAATTGTGCCCCGTAAAGGTATTGAACATTCTATTGCTCTGGTCAAGCGACTGCAGAATCCTCGCTGCAAGCTGATTATCTCTCATGCGGCCGGTGATGAAGGCAGTGATTATCCTGACCAGATCGCCGAACTGGCAGAGTCGGAAGGGGTGGATCTCCGATTTTTCGGTCATCGGGTCGGTGACCGACGGCATATCAATAGCAACGGTGAGAAAATGTACGTCCTCCATGACCTGTATCTCCATGCAGATCTGGTGCTGTACCCTTCAATCTACGAGGGATTCGGCAATGCGTTGCTAGAGGCCTTTTATTTTAAGGTGCCCATAATTGTCAATCGCTACCCGGTATGGGTTCGTGACATTGAGCCCAAAGGGTTCAGCGTGCCAGTCATGGATGGCTTTGTCAATCGTAGCGTAGTTGCCGAGGCAACACGTCTTTTGGATGATGCAGCATATTGTGAACAGATGGTGACCCATAATTATGATTTGGCAAAACAGTTCTATGGGTACCCCATCTTACGTTACTGTTTACAGACATTGATCAATAATATTGCCTACGGCATCTGATGATAGACGCTTTTTAATTTGCATGTAAGTTCTTAAATTGTCATCAAATATACCGTTGGTACGTTAACGAGAGAGAGAACTATGTGGCGTTTAACCAATGTGTTTAAGGAAGCTTTGCGGCCTCGCCTAGCTACCCTTTATGGTGAAAAGCAGGTTGACCGGCTCCTTGAGCGAATCGCCCTGGTTGCCGGACGTTATAACTACCTGGAAGAACGATGCAGTGTTGAAAGCCCTTGTTGGGATGAGCAGAGCTGCATTCTTATTACCTATGGCGATATGCTGCATAAACCTGACGAGCCAGGGTTGGTAACCCTTGAACGATTTGCCAGCGATTTTTTGGAGGGAGTTGTTTCTGTCATTCATATCCTACCATTTTTTCCAGCCAGTTCTGATGATGGGTTTTCTGTTGTAGATTACCGGCAGGTCGACCCTACCTTGGGCACCTGGGATGATGTGGAGCGTCTGGGGCTGAAATTTCGTTTGATGTTTGACCTGGTCGTAAATCACGTTTCAAGTAAATCAAAATGGTTTGATGATTTTCGGGGGGCTATTGCTCCGGCCCGGGATTATTTTTTTGATATCGTCCCTGGGACTGACCTCTCTCTGGTGGTAAGGCCGAGAGTATTACCTTTGTTGACCTCGGTGACCACGGTGAAAGGGGAAAAACAGGTGTGGACAACTTTCAGTGACGACCAAATCGATTTGAATTTTGCCAATC
>JAUVLX010000059.1 GCA_030600525.1 Desulfobulbus sp.
ATAACATCGGTGGCGCGTTTTATACCATCGAGCAGTGACTCACGACACCCGTACAGGTTGTCAAATTTTGATTTGGTAACCGAATCATTGACATTAATGGCAGGCGAAAGCAATTTCCCTTCCTGAGCCATCTCATTGAGACGCAGAACCCCGGTAGTTGTTTCTTCGGAAATACCGCGCACATCCATCATCAATTCCGGGTATTTCTGGTGCATGATCAGGGTCAGATCACCACCATCATCAAGAATCATATAGGGCCTCCAGTCATCGGGGCCAAAGATAGTCTGTTCGATGCACCACCAGAATTCTTCCTCGGTCTCACCCTTCCAGGCAAAGGTCGGAATTCCTGCAGCCGCCACTGCTGCTGCTGCGTGATCCTGCGTGGAAAAAATATTACAGGAAGACCAGCGCAACTCAGCACCCAAGTCGACCAGAGTTTCCATCAAAACCGCTGTCTGAATGGTCATATGCAGACAGCCGCCGATGCGTGCTCCTGCAAGCGGTTTGCTACTTTTATATTCTTCCCGCAGGGCCATCAAGCCCGGCATTTCGGTCTCGGCAATGGCAATTTCCTTCCTGCCCCACTCGACAAGACTCATGTCTGCAACTTTATAATCGGTCATACATTACTCCTGCATTTTTTCAAAAAATGCGTCATCAATTCTAAATTTGAGGTTCAACTACATCCAAAGACGAAGAGACTACAGTCCGGCAGCATCTCTGAGGGCTTCAACCTTATCGGTAACCTCCCAGGTAAACTCCGGAAGTTCACGGCCAAAGTGGCCATAGGCTGCAGTTTTTCCATAAATAGGCCGCAAGAGATCAAGATGTTGAACAATTGCCTTGGGTCGCAGGTCAAAGACCTGGCGAATCACCTCGATCAATTTTTCTTCGCTTATCTTACCTGTTCCAAATGTCTTTACGTTAATGGATACCGGTTGAGAGATACCGATGGCATAGGCTACCTGGACCTCGACTTCGCTAGCAAGTCCAGCTGCCACAATATTCTTGGCAACATACCTTCCCATATATGCTGAAGACCGGTCAACTTTAGACGGATCCTTACCGGAAAAAGCACCGCCACCGTGAGAACCACGCCCTCCATATGTATCCACGATAATTTTCCGACCCGTAAGACCGCAATCCCCTACAGGTCCGCCGATTACAAAACGACCAGTGGGATTAATGAAATATTTGGTATCAGCATCTATCATATTGGCAGGAAGAATAGGCTTGAGAATCTCTTCCATGACCCCTTCTTTCAAGTCAGCATGGGTAATATCCGGAGCGTGCTGGGTGGAAAGAACAACAGCCTCTACCCGTTTTGCGATATTATTTTCATACTCAATGGTCACCTGACTCTTTGCATCTGGTCGTAGCCACGGCAAAACACCCGCCTTACGTACCTCGGCCTGCCGCTTTACCAGGAGATGAGCATAGGTAATGGGCATCGGCATCAAAACATCTGTTTCGTTACATGCATAGCCAAACATAAGCCCCTGATCGCCAGCACCCTGATCCAAATCAAGCCCGGATCCTTCGTCAACCCCTACCGCGATATCAGTCGACTGCTTGTCAATAGAAGTCACAACCGCGCAGGATTGCCAGTCAAATCCCATTTCTGAAGAATTGTATCCTATTTCGCGTATAGTCTCACGAACGATTTCCGGCATATCAACCCAGGCAGAGGTAGTAATTTCTCCAGCAATCAGGGCCATTCCTGTGGTAACAAGGCTCTCACAGGCAACACGGGAGTACTTATCCTGGGTGAGAATAGCATCTAAAATGGCATCAGAAATTTGATCAGCTACTTTATCCGGATGCCCTTCAGATACCGATTCTGATGTAAACAAATGATTTGACATATAATTCACTCCTAAAGGAGATAGTTGGATTTAAATTGTCCTTCTTGTCTTGCGAATATCAAAAATTGTAGATATTACATCGATATCTTTTCCAAATCAACTTAAATATATTGGAATTGCGACAATATTCGCTCATTACGGGACTTAAAAAACCGCGTTTCCGTGACACTAGTGGCAACACTTTAAGACAAGTGAATAAAACGGACAAGATGCTGTATCCACAACTCCACAGATGTCGAAAAACAAACTTCTGGCAGGCGTCCTCGAGTTTGTTTGCCTGCTTAAAAGTGCTTAGGGCCTGTAAATAAATAACCTGCCCGATCCTGCATCTTATCTTCGGGTCATCTTTGAATGCGACTCAATCACAAAATCCTCAACGTAGCCCTGCTATGCCTGCGGTTTTATTCAATCACCGCATCAAAATATGGCCCAAATCTAAGCGCAATATCAGCCAGGTTATTCCCTTACAGGCCCTTATCCCTGAATGGCGTAACCACCATCTACCACCACCACCTGACCATGTACCATGGAGGCAAGATCGCTGCATAAAAACAGGGCAACATCCGCAACATCTTCCGGGGTGGTCAACCGGCCCAGGGGTGTACGTTGCTCTGCAGCACTCATTATCTTTTCCCGGTTAGGAAATTTCTTTAAGGCATCGGTATCCACAACACCAGCACTCAGTGTGTTAATGGTGATGTTTTTCGGACCAATTTCAACCGCTAAATGACGAACTAACGACTCAAGAGCGGCTTTGGACGCCCCAACAACGGTGTAGTCGGGAATAGCTCGAACCGAACCCATGGAAGAAATGGCTATTATCCTTCCCCCCTCCACCATCATTGGCAGAGCATGTTGGGTCAGGGATAACAAGGCGCGGGCATTAATATTCATTGCCCAATCCCAGTGACGGGGCGTCAATTCCATGGCTGGTTTCAACACCCCGGAGGCTGCATTTGAAACAACAATGTCCAAATGCTCAACACCATGTTCCTTGACACTTTCAAACAATTGTGCAACATGGTTTTCATCAGCAACATTGGCCTTTACAGCAAAACATTGCACACCTTTCGCCTTAATGGCCTCAACAGCTTGATCGGCGTCACTGCGATGACGAACAAAATTCACTATAATATTAACGCCATACTCGGCAAGGCGGAGGGCAATCGCCCGGCCAATACCTCGTGACCCACCTGTTATTAATGCTGTCTTCCCCTGCATATTTTTCATATTATTGATCCTGATCTAAACAGTAGTACACATCTTTTATATAGTCGGCAGCTTATCCCTACAATTTCTCTGTTAAGTTACCGCTGCAGTAGAGGCAAGGCTATTCTACGCACAGAATTTTTGATAAAGCGAAAAGGATTAAATCGAATAGGCATTAACTTTTCAGGGACAATAAACCCATTCACGTTAAATGCATTACTCTGCAAAAAAGTCCATTCTATCTGCTTTAACAAAACGCCAGCGTATTCTCTCCTGGCAGCCGCCACCCAGAGAGGACAGTCAGCAGGAGCTATCCCCAGTATATCAAGAAAAGCGCTATCCAAAGCAACCGCATTAGCCGAACAGCCAAGAACACCCACACCAAAAGGCTTACCATGTATAGGACCGGTCACATGCATTGCCTTGATACCATCAAGTAAGGCAATACTGTGGGAAAAGACAGGAAGCAACTGAAGAATAAGCTCTGAAAAACTCCCTTTTTTTCCGCCATATGCCATGTGCCACCATGCCTTTCTTAAACCGGCTACACAGCCAAACATATTTTTAACGGCCATGGTCACCCGTGCCTGGCCATGAGCTTTGACACGCGGCACATTTACCAAAATATCGCATTCTCTGGGAGCAGTTGCAACTCTCAACGTTCTTCCGTCCGGTAAAGCGACATTTTCAGTTTGATTAAATTCTATAATATCAACCCCTAATTTACTCAGATCCGAAAATGCACCGATTGCCTCAAGCACCGCTCTGGCCGAGCCAAATGCTGGTGAGTCGCCAAGTTTTACAGTCGCGCTCCTATCGAGAAACCATCTGGCAACCGATGCCAGCAAAGCAGGTTCACTACATGCCAGCGCACCATTCTGAGCACAAATCAAGTTTGGTTTAATCAGTACCTGTGATCCGGCAAAGGAACCATCTCCACAGGTCACTGCAAGCAACTGGTTTACCGTATCATCAAGATATTGTTGTGCATAGGTTTTAAGAGGAAGCAGGGCCACCTGCGGGGATGAAGTCTTCATAAAAAACGATGTTGCTCAAAGAAAACCGATTTGACCCCAAAAGGGATCAAGTCGGAAAAGGAGAGAAGAGATGAAGAATCAAAAAAAGCACTTAACATATCAGACAGTTATGAAAAATACCATTTTTCACACTTCATGACTCACTGTAAAGCAACAAGTGGATATTTTTTACCCACTCTCACCGATATGCAAAAAACATATTTAAAAAAAAAGTTAGGTTACTTTATTCTTCGTGAAAGGCAATGCTTCGCGTCCGCAAAACACCTTCCTGCTGACAAATTTCCTCTTCTACACCAGCTGGAACAGGTCCGGAACAATCAATAATGTTATACCCTAAGGTACCATTACTTTTATTGGTATAGTTCATGATATTAATATGATGCGCACCAAGGATATTTGTCACCAGGCCGATCATTCCAGGTTGATCTCGGTTAATAACCGTTAATCGCGTATGAACATCCACAGTAGGAATGGTTTCAATATTGGGGAAATTAACACTGTGGACAATGTTGCCGTATTCCAGATAGCTTTTCAATTCCCTAACAGCCATCACCGCACAGTTTTCCTCGGATTCTGAAGTAGAGGCACCCAGGTGTGGTGTAACGATAATTTTCTCATGGCCGATAAACTTCACCGAGGGGAAGTCAGATATATGCCCTCTCAATTTTCCACTTGCAAGTGCTGCCAGTACCGCATCTTCATCGACAATGGGTCCCCTGGCATAATTAATAAGGATTGCATCATCTTTCACAAACTGCAAAAAATCCTTCTCAGTTACATATCCACGGGTATTGTTGTTTAAAGGAATATGTACGCTGATAAAATCAGCCTGTCCTAGCGCCTCTTTACGGGATCTTGCAAGTGTTACTTCCGGTGAAAGCCCGTGGATATTATCCATAGCTGGAAAAGGGTCAAACCCGATAACCTTCATCTCATGATGCAACCCTGCATTTGCAACGCCCACACCAATCTTTCCCAATCCTACCACAGCAAGGGTCTTTCCTGCCATTTCCTCGCCTTTAAACTTCTTTTTCTGTGCTTCCACTTCAATGTTTATGGAGTCATCATCTTTTAGATCAGTTAAATCTTTACAAAATGAGATACTTTTTTCCACATTGCGCAGCCATATTCCCAAAGTCGTATAAACCAACTCGACTACAGCATTGGCGTTTGCACCTGGGGCATTAAATACACAGACTCCTTTCTCAGAAGCTTCATCAACCGGTATATTGTTCACGCCGGCACCTGCTCTAGCAACACCAAGCAAATTCGGAAAAAGATTCAGGTCCACCTGAGAACTTCGTACAACTACCCCCTCGGGGTTGCTCTCTTCCGGGTCGACAGTATAACGGTCAGTCAAAAGTGCCAGCCCTTCCGGAGCAATGGCATTCATGGTCTTGATACGAAATGATTGCATAAATGTCCTCTTTCTGGTCATCATTAAAGGGATGCAGTACTGTCAGTTGCGAAACCCAAACCCTCTTTTACGTCAGGTGCAGTAAAACAGCTCACACACGGGCAAATGGACGCAACCTGTTGACAAACTGATATAAAATTTAATGGCAGACCCTACAACGATCACTTGGACCTTGTCAAGCAGAAGCATGTCCACTGGCGAAGGAGCCTTTTCTAATAGGTATAAATGATTATTATATTTTTCTGGTCACCCTTCCCAATCATAATGCAACGAACTGATAATTCATGAAAAACATATTATTGAATCTCACTTCCCTGTTCTTTATCTTTCTTTTTCTTACTGCCAGCAGCCAGGCTGCAACCAATACTACTGGCGCCCCCATCCACCACCGAATATCCCTCAGTTTTGATATAAACAAGCAGACGATGTACGCCACCTCTCATATCCGCATTCCCCAACAGACAGAGCTTCATCTCGAATGCGGCCCGCTCTTACTCACCGGGATAGTACTTGAAAATGGCAACACCACACCTGTCTCAATTGGTATAGGAAAGAAAAACGACATTTCAATCCCATCGTCACCACTTCCTCAACAGCTCTATATCTCCTGGGAACTCTCAACGGCTGATGTTCTTGACAAGGATAATTTTATTGCTGAGAGCGGGATAACACTTGCTGGTTTTTGGCACCCCTTAAGCGACCAAGACATGATTTTCTCCCTTGATGCGGCTATCCCTAAACATTTTTCAGCCATTACTGAATCAGAAGATATTTCAACAACCGTTGCTGGAGGTACTAAGCATATACATGCCACCTTCAACCATCCTCTTCAGGGCATACACTTGATTGCAGGACCATATGTCATCCAGACCAAACAGCTGGAAAACATGACTATTTATGCCTATTTCTTTAAGGAAGATACTGAGCTGATAAAACAATATCTAGAAAAAACGGCTACCTCTATTCGTGAATATGAAAGCCTAATCGGCCCCTTCCCTTACTCACGCTACAGTATTGTTGAAAACAGGCTCCCCACCGGCTATGGCATGCCCACGTTCACCCTCCTTGGCCAGGCAGTTATTCGCCTTCCGTTCATTGTAAACAGTTCACTGGGCCATGAAATTCTTCACTCCTGGTTCGGCAACAGTGTCTTTATTCGTCATGATGATGGAAATTGGGCAGAAGGGCTGACAACGTACCTTGCAGATCAACACTTAGCTGCTAAAGCTGGAGAAGACATCCAGTATAGAAAAAAACAACTCCTTCGATACGATGCCTACGCCACAACAAACACACCTCCTTCACTGCGCAACTTTCACAACAGTAGTCACAACCAGCCACACTCAAAGATGCTCCAGACTGTAGGCTATGATAAAGGATCCATGATCTTTCACATGCTTCGGCAAAAGCTTGGCCCTGAAAACTTCTTCAAGGCACTCCGACTCTTTTATCAAACAAACCGATTCCAGAGGAGTGGCTGGCAGGATATTGAAGATGCTTTTTCAAGAACGCCTACCACTGATCTCACTCTTTATTTCAAACAGTGGCTAGACCGCGAGGATATCCCCTCGTTGTCCTTAGAAAAAATAGAGCTGGAGCAAAATAACGGACAAGCCGTTATTGCTTTTGATATTGTCCAGCATACTGAAAAACCATATGTACTTGATGTTACCTTGCGTATTGAAACAATGGATAAACCGGTCCAAAAAACACTTACCACCAGCGACCAACGAAAACGGTTTACGCTTACCGCAGATGCCCTTCCTGTATCCATAACCTTGGATCAGGATTACGACCTCATGCGAAGCCTTGGAGCCAAGGAAAGAGTATCTACGTGGTCCCATTTTCTGGGAGCAAGCCCAATGAATATCTTAGTTTCTGAAAATGAATCAACAAAATATCAGCCTTTGATTAGGCTGCTTCAGGAGCAAGGTGGCAAAGTTGTTGATCCAAAAAATGTAACGAACAGTGCACTCCAGGCCGGGTCTTGGCTTTTTGCCGGAAGAAGCAGCCATCGGCGTAGCCTTTTTGCCGACAAAAAGGATGCAGCACCTGGATTTTCCCTAACAGTACACTCAAGCCCTTTCAA
This sequence comes from Desulfobulbus sp., assembly GCA_030600525.1. Taxonomy (GTDB): domain Bacteria; phylum Desulfobacterota; class Desulfobulbia; order Desulfobulbales; family Desulfobulbaceae; genus Desulfogranum. The sequence continues at coordinate 7,618 of JAUVLX010000059.1, forward strand.
CCAGAAACAGGTAATGGTCCAAGTAGACAGTGTTTCTACTTCTCAAACCCAGGCTGTTGCCAGAAAAGTGTTCCACTACGGACAATACTCTACCCTTGTGTTTAACAACGCAAAAATACAACGAAAACAGATCCATCAAACAGACAACGGATATCGCTATCCACTGCTTTCGCTTCCTGGCGGTGTACCGACCAAGCGCCCCATGGGCTTTTCCGAAATACTTGAAAATTTAAAAACCGCGGAAGTAATTTATATTGGTGAAACACATACCGACTATGGTGCTCATTTACTCCAACTGCAATTAATCCAAGGGCTCTATCAACAGAACCCGAATCTGGTTATAGCAATGGAGATGTTTCCAAGCTCCTCACAGAATGCTCTAGATGCCTATATCAAAGGAGACGTTAAAGACGAACACGAATTTATCAAACAGTCGCAATATTATAAAGTTTGGGGATACGATTACAGATTGTACCGCGATATCGTAGGTTTTGCGAAAGCCAAAAAAATTCCACTTATCGGGCTGAATATCGACAAACAAATACCAAGAACCCTTTATCGCACAGGTTCAACTGATGCCCTGACTGAAGAACAGCTAGCCAACGTTCCAGAGGAGAGGGATCTCATACTTCCAGGCTATGAGCAACGACTCACTTCGGTATTCAACATGCATCAGGCACCACATTCATCCGGTGGGTTTGCCGGTTTTCTCCAGGCCCAGGCATTTTGGGATGAGACCATGGCGAAGTCTGTCGTTAATACCCTGCAACAGTTCCCAGGAAAAAAGGTCCTTGTTCTTGCAGGTACAGGACACGTGCATAAAATGAGCGGTATCCCTGCAAGAGTAAAAAGGAGAATGGAGAACGTTACCCAAAAAGTTATCGTTCCAGCAGGCAGCCTAGGCTCTATGGAAGGGTTGATGGCATCAGCAGATCTACTCATGGACACCGCAAGCATTGAACTGGCACCTACTGGAAAGATCGGGGTTATATTGGAAGAAACAAAAAAAAACCAGGTGAAAATCCGCAAGATAAGTCCCCATGGATTTGCGGGCAAGGCAGGCCTGGAGGCACAGGACATCATCAGCACAATCAACAGTCGACCTGTCTCCACTATCGCAGATATCAAAATCAGCCTACTTGACAGCAAAGCAGGAGATACAGCCAGCGTGGACATTCGAAGAGGCAAAAAACTCTATAATTACCAGGTGGAATTATCCTCCATTCAACAGCCAATGATGCCTGCAGGCCACCCGAAGATAAAAACACCTTGAGGGGTACTTTAAAAATCTCTTTTTCAAGTTGCTTTAAGTCAAAACAGAATACCCTAAACTATAGCAGGACCGAACTGAGAGTCACTGCCCAAACATTACTTTTTACGTCATGAACGCGTAGTATATCAACGCCCTTTTGAGCGCACAAAGCTGAGACAACAGCAGTTGGCAGATCGCGTTCAGTGACGGGTGTGCCCAACATGTGGTCAAAAAAGGACTTGCGTGAGTGGCCAACCAACACTTGACATCCATGCTTTTTAAATGCCTCGATATTACGTAGGATGGCAAGGTTATGCTCTACACTTTTACCAAAACCAATACCAGGATCGATAATAATTCGTTGGCGATCAATTCCCTTTGTTTCCATCCAGGTAAGCCGTTCAGCGAAAAAAGCATTTATCTCCTCAATAACATCAGCGTAATGGGGTTTGATCTGCATGTTATCAGGGTTCCCCTGCATATGCATTATGATCACCGGCCCACTGTAATCGGCTACCACCTCCACCATTTCTGGATCCTGGCGTAGAGCGGAAATGTCATTAACCATGGTAGCGCCGGCAGCCAAAGCGGCTCTTGCAACAAGAGCTTTGGTCGTATCAATAGAAATTGGAATAGGAGTAATTTGACGAATCAGAGCAATCGCTGGCAGTACTCTTCCCATCTCCTCATCCGCATCGACCGGTTCAGCAAAGGGCCGCGATGACTCGCCCCCCACATCGATAATATCAGCTCCAGCCTCAACAAGCTCAATAACATGCTTTTTGACAGCACCCTTATCTCCATACTGCCCTCCATCTGAAAAGGAGTCTGGAGTAACGTTCAATATCCCCATAACCTTTATTGTACTTGGCATTACTCACTCTCCAATAAAAAAAAAGAGCCGGTACACTGCAAGCAGTATACCGGCTCCTAATCCTTCGCCTACGTCAGTTGTGAATTAGGCTTCGGCGGTTTCTTGCTCCTCAGCAGTTTCGGAAGATGCGACTGATCTTTCCTCGGCGGTTTTCACACCAACTTCGTCTTCATCTCTAAGATCTGCAATAATCCGATTCATGTCTTCGAGCATGATTGTCTCTTTCTCAAGCAATTCAGCAGCGATGGCATCCAGAATATCCATATTTTCTTTGAGGAGAGTGGTTACTCTCTCATTGCCCTCGAGAACAATCTTCTTCACAGCATCATCAATTTTCTGGGCAGTCAATTCACTGTAATCACGGTGTTGGGCAATCTCTCTCCCGAGAAAAATCTGCTCTTCTTTCTTACCATAGGCAAGAGGACCAAGTTCATCACTCATCCCCCATTCACACACCATTTTACGCGCTAGTTCACTGGCACGTTCGATGTCATTTCCGGCACCAGTGGTAATTTCACTAAATACGAGTTTTTCGGCTACCCTGCCGCCAAATAAAATGGCAATAGAATCGAGCAAAAAATTGCGGGCATGGGTATATTTTTCGTCCATAGGCAACTGCATTGTCAAACCGAGTGCCCTGCCCCGTGGAATAATAGTTACTTTATGAATAGGATCGGTTCCTGGCAAGAGTCGAGCAACCAATGCATGGCCGGCTTCATGGTAGGCGGTGATCTCTTTCTCTTTGTCAGAGATAATCATCGACCTTCTCTCGGCACCCATCATCACCTTATCTTTGGCTCGCTCCAATTGCTCTGCGTCAACCACTTCCATGCCTTTTCTTGCAGCCCTAAGAGCCGCCTCATTAACAAGGTTTTCAAGGTCAGCACCGGAGAACCCAGGGGTTCCTCGGGCAATCACCTCCATATCGACATCATCGGACAAACTGGTTTTTTTGCCATAAATTTCGAGAATTTGTTGACGACCTTTTAGATCCGGCACAGGTACCATGACCTGCCGGTCAAAACGACCTGGACGAAGTAATGCAGGATCAAGCACATCCGGTCGGTTTGTGGCGGCAATGATGATGACCCCATCATTACCCTCAAAACCGTCCATCTCAACCAGCAACTGGTTTAAGGTCTGTTCACGCTCATCATGACCTCCGCCTAATCCAGCTCCACGATGGCGCCCTACAGCATCGATTTCGTCAATAAATACAATACAGGGAGCATGTTTTTTACCCTGGGTAAACAGGTCACGAACCCTTGAGGCGCCCACCCCGACAAACATCTCTACAAAATCAGAACCTGAGATGGTGAAAAAAGGGACCCCTGCCTCGCCAGCAATGGCACGGGCAAGCAAAGTTTTTCCTGTACCCGGAGAACCAGCAAGTAAAACACCCGTAGGTATTCGTGCGCCGAGCTTGGTAAATTTCTGAGGATCACGCAGAAAATCGATTATCTCCTCGAGTTCTTCTTTGGCTTCATCAATACCGGCCACATCTTTGAAAGTAACCTGTACTTCACCTTCTTCCTGGAGCTTAGCCCTGGTTTTGCCGAAAGAAAGTGCACCACCTTTCCCGCCCATCTGCATTTGGCGCATAAAGAAAATCCACACACCAACTAAAAGCAGCATCGGGAACCAGGAAATAAGTATGGTCAGATACCATGGTGTATGCTCTGGCTCTTTAACCGAAATATCCACTCCCGATTGTCTAAGCATTGGTATAAGTTCTGCATCATCGGGAGCAACCGTTGTAAAAGGGCGCCCATCCGGACCGGACCCGGTGATTGTCTCACCCTGAATATTGACTTTGTTGATGGCGCCACTATCCACGCTTGACCAAAACTCACTGTATGTAACCGAGTTACTGGATGACTGCGGTTTGTTAAACAAATTAAATAGCAAAATCATAGTCAAACCTATGACCAACCACATGCTCATATTTTTATAAAAAGTATTCAAAAAAACTCTCCACTATGATGCTGTTTGCGTGTAACCATTTGGCGGTATAACCTAAAGATTACCCCGCCAGGCGTATAATTTTGTTTTACAGTAATACCGTTTTATTTTCAGTCAATGGTTTTAGAGAATTCCTGTACGGTTTTCACACCGATCTCCTGAGCAAGAAGCGACTCAACCGCTAATGCCATGGACCATCCGCCGGTAATGGTGGTAGAATAGGGGATGTGATAATCCAAAGCGGCACGCCTGATGGTATACGAATCTTCAGTGGTCCGGTTACCTGCAGAGGTGTTAAGGATCAATTGCACAGCTCCATCTTCTATTTTATCAAGAATATGCGGTCTTCCTTGAGAAATCTTATTCACTTCTGTACAGACAATACCTGATTCGGACAGCCTGGCGGCCGTTCCCTGGGTGGCAAGGAGAGAATAGCCCAACTCAACTAGTTTTTTTGCAACAGGTACAACCGCATCTTTGTCACCATGGCGCACAGACACAAAGACATTCCCGCTGAGAGGTAAACTAGAGCCAGCGGCTAATTGTGCCTTTGCCAGGGCCTGGCCAAGATTATCATCGATACCCATCACCTCGCCTGTGGATTTCATTTCAGGCCCAAGGAGGGTATCCACATTTTCAAAACGATCAAAAGGAAAAACGGCCTCTTTCACAGCCCAATGATCAATCTTTTTTTCCTTGGTAAAACCAAGCTCTTTGAGCCCTATCCCCATCATCACCTTGGTGGCAATCTTGGCCAACGGTACCCCTGTTGCCTTAGAGACAAAGGGCACCGTGCGTGATGCCCGTGGATTGACTTCCAGCACATATAACATTTCACCTTTCACGGCAAACTGGACGTTCATCAACCCTATGACACCGAGTTCTTCGGCCATGGCCTTGCTTGCCCTAGTAATTTCATCTACCATAGTAGCGGGCAAGGTATGGGGTGGTAAAACGCAGGCAGAATCACCTGAGTGAATACCCGCCTCTTCGATGTGCTGCATGATGCCGCCGACAACGGTCATGGTTCCATCAGAGACTGCATCCACATCAACTTCAATGGCATCTTTTAAGAATTTGTCAATCAGCACAGGATGCTCTGCTCCGGCAATTCCCGGCAATTTCATAAAATCGCGTATACCCTCTTCATTGTAAACAATGCGCATATCTCGCCCACCGAGTACGTATGATGGCCTCATGACGACAGGATAACTAATCTGGTCAGCCACCTGAAGTGCCTCCTCTAAGGTGTTGGCCGTACCGTTTTCAGGCTGCCGAAGACCAAGCTTCTGCAGGAACTGTTGAAACCGCTTTCTATCCTCTGCGCGATCAATGGCATCAGGGGACGTACCGATGATGGGGACACCAGCTTTATCCAAGGTCATGGCAAGATTCAGCGGTGTTTGGCCGCCAAATTGAACAATGACCCCGTCTGGTTTTTCCCGTTCAATGATGTTCAGAACATCTTCTCTGGTCAAAGGTTCAAAATAGAGCTTATCGGAAGTATCGTAATCCGTAGAGACTGTCTCCGGATTGGAATTGACCATTATCGACTCAACCCCGATCTCTCCCAACGCAAAGGAAGCATGGACGCAGCAGTAGTCGAATTCTATTCCTTGTCCGATACGGTTAGGACCGCCGCCCAAAATAATGATTTTTTTCCGATCAGTGACCTCAACCTCATCTTCCTGCTCGTAGGTCGAATAGTAGTATGGAGTATACGATTCAAACTCAGCTGCGCATGTATCAACAAGCTTATAAACAGGCTCCAGCCCTTCTTTAACTCGTAGCTGACGAATATCTTCCTCAGAAGTACCAGTAAGAACAGCCAGCTGAACATCGGAAAAACCATACTGCTTGGCTAAATAAAGCGCATCATTATCTAGCCCGCTAAATCCTTTTTCACCAATTTCCTTACCCTTTTCTACGATCTGCCGAAAATTATTCAGGAACCAGGGATCGATGTAGCTCAACTCATAAATCCGCTCAACAGTCATCCCACGCCTTAAGGCCTCAAAAATATAACTCAGGCGGCGTGAATTTGGTTGGGTAAGACCACGATCCAAATCGTCCTGATGCAGGTCGACCATTTCGTCCTTACGGTCAAACCCAAATCCCATGCGACCTATTTCCAA
>JAUVLX010000283.1 GCA_030600525.1 Desulfobulbus sp.
GTGGAAAACCCAAGTCGCTCAGCTTCCCGCAACCGCATTTCCATCTGGCCTACTGCCCGAATTTCTCCGGCAAGCCCGACCTCGCCGCAAACAACAGTTGCAGGGTCAATGGGCTTTTCAAAGAGGCTCGACAACAGCGCCACCACCATGCCCAGGTCCAGTGCGGGTTCATCAATACGTATACCGCCGGTAATATTTAAAAAAATATCATGATCAAACAGGGTCACACCCAGTTTTTTTTCCAAAACAGCGGTCAGCAGTGCCAAACGTTGCGGATCAGCACCAATGGCAGTTCTGCGAGCGTTACCGGGACTGGATCTGCTTACCAGCGCCTGAACTTCAACTAGGATAGGGCGCGTCCCCTCAATGGAAGGCATCACCACTGATCCCGGCACATTAACGGGTCGTTCTGCAAGAAATAAAGCGGAAGGATTGGCAACCTCAACCAATCCGTTCTCCTTCATTTCAAACACACCGATTTCGTTAGTTGAGCCAAACCTGTTCTTGACAGTGCGTACAATCCGGAACACCTGTCCCCGGTCACCCTCAAAATAAAGGACCGTATCAACCATATGCTCCAGCACCCGCGGACCTGCAATGGAGCCATCCTTGGTCACATGTCCGACCAGTAAAACCGGCAGATCACGACTTTTGGCAAGGGTCAGAAGCCGGGCAGTTGACTCCCGTACCTGGGTGACAGAGCCGGGGGCAGAACCGACCTCTTCGCTGTACATGGTCTGAATCGAATCAACAGCCAATAGCACCGGTTGCATATCGCGAGCCAGATCAATGATGGATTCGACACAGTTTTCTGTTGATATATAGATATGGGGACTGTCAATGTTAAGCCTTTCTGCCCGCATACGAATCTGCTGCGCTGATTCTTCACCGGTTACATAGAGCACATGTTTATCCTGCCCACTGAGGGCAGCCAGCAACTGAAGGATCAGGGTGGATTTGCCTATCCCTGGATCGCCGCCGATCAAAATCATGGAGCCGGGAACAATACCGCCGCCAAGCACCCTGTCCATTTCATTAATGGATGTCACCAATCGTGCAGTGTCTTTGTCCGTTACCGCCTGGAGGGACTCCGGTCTACCAGCTGTTGCTCGTGAAACCTTTTTCAGGACCTGTTTCTGCTCGCTCAAAGTGTCCCAGGCGGAACACTCTGGGCACTGTCCAAGCCATTTTCTGCTCTCATATCCACATTGAGAACAGACAAAAACTGTCTGCGGCTTCTTTTTAGGGGGCATCTTTTTCATCTACCTGCAAAAAAATCGTTTTGTACATCCTTCTGTACTCTGCAATACTGCTTTCATCAAGCCACCGTTCATAGGCGGCTCTATATCTTTCTGTGGGCCGCTGTTCTTGTAGAACCTTATTGATGACCGTGATCGCCCTTGTTCCCCACTCATTTTTGGAACAGGCAACATAGGTCAACATAGACTCATGGTCAACAAGGTTTTCCTTCACTGACAGAGTCATTATCTGGTCCCTGATCCCCATTTTTTCAGCAAGATACATGGCCTCCTCAGGGAGCCCAGGCATTGCTTGAATACGACCAGCCAACAGCATCTTAAAAAGATTCAACGACAGCTCACTACCTTCATAGGAAAAGAGGTTGTCCTGATTGCCAAAGGTGTTCAGAATTTCATCGAAGGCACCCCCATAGGAACGTTTGGCTGCCCGGCCGATGATAAACTTATTGCTGGTAAGCACATCCTTGAGGCTCACGGCCTTCTTGCCACCAAAGGCAGCGAACTGCTCCTTTTTAATAATCAGTACATGTGGCAGGGTAAAAACACTGGGGATGGAAAACAGGACGAATTCCTTCCTTTCCCGTGTTTTATGAATAGCCAGACTGCAGGCAGACTCACCTTGTTTCCACTGCTGATAATGACGGGAAATATTGGCAGGCATGGAGACATGGTCATACTGAGGCATGTTTTCCTTGAGAATATCAGTAATAAGATCTTCATATCCCTGCCCTTTCAGTTCCCCCTCATGGATAAAAAAAGGTGGCGAAACAGCCTCCATCCAATACATTTCTTCCTGGGCCATAAGGACTGCGGGAGTCAACAGAATGCTCACCGCAAGTATGTATGATACGATCTTTTTTAAACGTTGCATAGAGTCTCCCCTCTTACATATTATCCTGCACCATTCCACTATCAATTCTATATCAATGAAAGAGGACAGTTTGTATCGTCGTTCCCAACTGCTCCAGGGTATATGGTTTGGCAATAAAACCTCCTGCGCCCTGCTCAAGGGTAACACGAACATCTTCATTCTCTGCATAGCCACTAGTGATAATCGCTTTCTGCCCCGGATGTATCTTCAACACCTCTTCATAGGTCTGTCTGCCGCTGTATTGGCCTGGTGTCATTAACATGTCCAGCAGCAGCACAGCCGCCGAATTGTTTGCCAAATATTCCAGGGCCTCTTCCCCAGAGCCTGCAACGCAGGGTGCATAGCCCAGAGATCGTAACAACTTGCTCGCCACATCTCTCTGTCGAGGCTCATCGTCAATAACCAAAATCACTTCTCCGTTGCCCTTCAACTCCCGCCAGTCTTTTTCTTCCGCAGCAGATGCCTGTGGTATGGCAACACTTGGGAAATAGACATCAAAGGCAGTTCCCTCTGAAGAACTCTGCACATTAACCGTACCACCATGGTCACGGACAATATTCCAAACAACTGCCAACCCAAGGCCGGTACCACTCCTGCCCATAACTTTTTTGGTATAAAACGGCTCAAAAATTTGCTGAATTTCATCTTGGGCTATGCCAACGCCGGTATCACTGATCGTAATCCTTGTATATTGCCCTTGACTAGGCAAGCACCATTCTTCCTGTTCTTTTGCCGTGACTCTCTGATTCTGGGTTTCGATAAGTAAAACCCCATGCCTGCTTATCGCTTCAACACCGTTAGTTATCAGGTTCATCAAGCATTTGCGTACATGAATGGATGAACATGCAATATTATTCAGCACCGGTGCTAAAGCAGTTTCTATGGAAACCAGGGGATACCTGGTACAAAGTTCATGAAAGTCATGAGAAGCAAAATACTCGTGAATTAAATCGTTGGGGGCAACAACATCTCTTTCGGCAATCACCCCCCTAGCAACCGTCAATAAATCAGAAACTACTTCACTGGCATCCATACCAGCCTTTCGGATGGTCTCAAGAGGTCCCCTCAAAGGGCTATCATTCCCCTGATCCAGCAACAACAACTCAGGGTAGCTGACAATACCGGACAAAATATTATTGAGGTCATGGGCAACCCCCCCGGCCATAAGTCCAATAGCTTTCATCTTCTGGTCTTTAAGAAGTTGTTCCTCCAAATGATGCCTTTCGGTGATATCGATACCAATAATTCGAGCGCCGATGACCTGCTCGCCATCCTTGATTGATGCGGCACACATAAGAAGTGGAAAACAAGTCCCGTCGCCCCCTTTTGCTCTGAACTCCTTAAGAGCAGTATTTCCGTCTTGCAACGTCTTTTGAAACTTTTCCCTGACAGAAGTACCTTCTTTCTCTAAAATATAGCTGAACAAGTTGTTACTTTTGCTGCTCTCCCCCTTGAGCCCGAAACGGAACTGTGCCTCTTTGTTGGCATACGTTATATTCCCATCCATATCTGTTTCAAAAACCATTTCCGGAAGGAGATTAACCAAATCTTGAAAACGCCTCTCACTGTCCTGCAAATTGTGCGTTCGTTCGCGGACCAATTTCTCAAGGATTGCCCTGCGCCTGAGAAGAGAATCTATAGTGATAATAATCAGCAACAGCAACAGATGCAGACACAAAATATTCAAAAGTGGGAAGACCACCTGCACATACTTCACGCCATGCAGCTTGCCAATGACCATCCCGCGATAGGTAATACTCTGTTCCAGTTCCTTGGTCCAAATTAATCCGAGTTGAAAAAACAAGCTAGAAACTCCTTCCAGCGACCGGGAAAGGACCTCCAGAGAAGAATCTTCCCCAGGAATTAAAATAGAAAGTGATCGGTAGTGCTGGGCTTTCAGTGCCAACTGTAAATACGCTGTGGCACCGCTGGCATTCAGTGCCCATATATCATCGGCAAGAAAGACGGCATGTGTTTTAAAATCCTCCCTGTCGACGCGTCCCTTGCTCACTACATACCCTACCGAACTTATGCAAAATGAAATTGCAACAAGGAGTATGATAAGGTAAGAGTGACGATTCAGGTGGAAGTCCGTCATTGTTCCTGCAGGTTTACGTTACTTAAGAAAATCAAAACATTGATGAACTCGTAAAAAGTCCATCACACTCCAAAAGAGACCACGACGCCTTTAACATTAACGCTTCTCAATACTCTATTTCCCACTCTTGCACTACAGGAATGGGAGCTTTTATCATTTGCTCATACTCACCAGATACCTGCAGCCAGACAAAAGCCTTTTTTAAAAACCCTGTCACATCTTTATCTGCTTTTTTTTAAAAAAGATAAATAACCATCACACTCAATATCCAAAGGAAAATGTCGATGTTTTTTTGGCATCTAGGTAGATGTAGATCGAAGTACTTAAGAGGCCATCCTGTTTAAGGGTATCTTAAACGACAGACACAGTCAATCAAGGGTCGGGTTAAAAAAATAAAACCAGCCTTTTCCAATTACATCTTACCAAAACAAGAACCTATTTTGCTGGTATTATCAAAAATGGTAATTAAGGTGTATAAACTAATATGCGTCCAGGCCAAGATTCCTTACCGGGCGGACAGTTCCCAGCCTCTTGCTCATCACAGGTTGAAGAATCAAAGTTGTCTCATTATTAAACAATAACAAAATTCTAATTCCACTGTGCTGTAATGCAGGTACACAGAATACATTGCCAGGTTGCAGGCGCAACCATACAGCCGATATTTTCTGCACCCCACTATTGCTTTCCATAATATGGAGAAACATATGAGCCAAAACTTTTTACCAAACAATAAAACCAAAATCATCTGTACC
>JAUVLX010000032.1 GCA_030600525.1 Desulfobulbus sp.
GGTATGATTCGACGGCACGGAGCATGCAACGGCAGGGAGCAATCGAGGCTCTAACGCCTGAGGAGCTCATGCTGCAGATTGATCAACCGACCATCCTTGCCGGACCAGGTATAAAACCGTATCAGGACTTTTTTCTCTCCAAACCGTTGTTGGAAGTGTTGCCGGAAACATGTATACAGCCGAGAGCCTCATCCATTGGGTTTTTAGGGGCCGAACAGCTTCAAAAAGGTGACATTTCGCCTCCTGGCACCTTGACCCCATTTTATGCTCGCGCGTCAGAGGCTGAAATAAATTCCCAAAAAAAGAAAACCGGCAAATCTTGAGATCCTTTAATCAAAGGGCTGCAAGCTATGATTATTCGTAAAAAAACTCGTCAGATACATGTTGGAAATGTTGCCATTGGTGGCGATGCACCTATTGTGGTGCAATCGATGACCAATACAGATACAGCTGACGTGGAGTCGACTGTAGAGCAGATTCATCGCTTGCAGGAGGTTGGCTGTGAGTTGATTCGGGTTGCGGTTCCTGATCTGGATGCTGCCCGTGCCATTACTTCAATTCGTTCGCAGATTACCATTCCTCTGATTGCAGACATCCATTTTGATTCCCGGCTGGCAGTTGAGGCCCTCGAACATGGTGCTCAGGCGATCCGTATTAATCCTGGCAATCTTGGAGGTGAGGACAAACTCGCCAGAGTTGTCGATGCCGCCAAAATGCATGAAGTTTCCATCAGGGTAGGAGTAAATTCTGGCTCCATTGAAAAAGATCTTCTGCAACAATATGGGTACCCGACTCCGGAAAAACCCGATTCCCTTATCAAGAGTGCGTTGAGAAATGTCGCTCTGCTCGAAAAACACCGTTTTTCTGATCTTAAAATTTCCATAAAATCATCAGATACCCTGACTACCATCGCCGGATATCGACAGCTGGCCGCGGTCACCGACTATCCATTACATGTCGGTGTTACAGAGGCAGGAGGTTTGATAGCGGGAACCGTGAAATCAAGTGTTGCCTTAGGTATTCTTTTTTATGAAGGTATCGGTGATACGTTTCGCGTGTCATTGACCCGTGATCCGGTAGAAGAGGTGAAGGTCGCCTACGAACTGCTTCGTTCCCTTCGCATCCGTGAGCGTGGTCCGGAAATGATATCCTGTCCAACCTGCGGGCGTACCCGGATAGATCTGTTCGGTCTTGCCGAAAAAGTGGAACAGCATCTGCAAACCATGGAGAGTAACCTTAAGGTTGCTGTAATGGGCTGTGTGGTCAACGGACCAGGAGAAGCAAAGGAAGCTGATATAGGTATTGCTGGTGGACATGGGGTCGGCATTATTTTTAAAAAAGGGAAAATTTTAATAAAGCTCCCTGAAAATGAATTGCTCTCTGTCTTTTTAGAGGAGCTTGATAAAATGGAACAAGAAAAGATACAAGAAAAGAAACAAGAACAAGGCTGAACCGCTTCCTGACCAAAAGAATTTAAAAATCTGTTGTTGTTTGAACACCACCTTGCCTGGAGAACGATTCATGAGATATTCACAACTGTTATTGCCCACAACCAAGGAAACACCTGCTGAAGCTGAAGTCATCAGCCATCAGTTACTGTTGCGCGGGGGCTTTATCCGTAAATTAACCTCAGGAATGTATACGTACTTACCTCTGGGGCTCCTTGTTCTCCGGAAGGTAACTGAAATTGTTCGCCAGGAGATGAATAATGCTGGTGCACAGGAAATATTGATGCCCATGGTCCAGCCCGGGGATTTATGGCAGGAATCTGGTCGTTGGAAGAAATATGGGCCCGAATTGCTCCGTTTTCAGGATCGTCACGCACGAGATTACTGCCTCGGCCCCACCCACGAGGAAGTCGTCACTGATCTCGCTCGCAAAGAACTGCACTCTTACAAGCAGCTACCCATGAATCTGTACCAGATTCAGACAAAATTCAGGGATGAAATTAGACCCCGGTTTGGATTGATGCGGGGCCGTGAATTTGTAATGAAGGACGCCTATTCCTTTGACGTGGATGATGAAGCGGCCAGTAAAAGTTATGAAATCATGCGTGACGCCTACTACCGGATTTTTGAGCGGTGCGGCCTTGAGTTTCGTTCAGTAGAGGCTGACTCGGGCTCCATCGGCGGCTCTTTTTCCCATGAATTTATGGTCCTGGCGGATACCGGTGAAGATACGCTGGTCACATGCGGGTCATGTAGCTATGCTGCAAATGTAGAGAAGGCGTCCATTGCTCCACCTGCTGAAGAACCCATTGTTGCCCAGGATCTTCCCCTAATGGAAAAGGTAGCAACCCCGGGAACCAAGAAAGTAGATCGTGTGGCTGAGCTGTTGCAGATTAGTGCCAAGGATATCGTTAAAACAATGTTTTACCTTGCCGATGACGTGGTGGTTGCAGCTCTTATTCGGGGAGATAGGGTCGTACAGAGCGTTAAACTGAAAAATTTGTTGAATGCTAATGATGTGGAACCGGTTGCTGGAGAAGAGGTCTGGGCACGGACAAAGCTGCCTGCCGGGTATCTTGGGCCGGTAGGATTGGAAATGAAAGTGGTGGCCGACTATGAGGTCATGGGGATGGCGAGCTGCGTCACTGGTGCTAATGAAAAGGGACATCACCTGCGGGGAGTGAGTCCCGGTCGTGATTTTACCCCTGACATTATAGGCGATCTTCGCCAGATAACCACCGAAGATCTTTGTCCGCTTTGTGGCGGTGCGTTGGGACTGACCGAGGGAATAGAGGTTGGCCATATTTTCAAATTGGGTAACGGTTACTCCGAAGCTATGAACGCCACCTTCCAGGATAACGAAGGAGGTGAACAGCATTTTGTGATGGGTTGTTACGGGATTGGTGTCAGCCGCGTGGTTGCTGCAGCCATAGAACAAAATAATGACCAGAACGGTATCATCTTTCCTGTTCCCTTGGCCCCCTTTCAGGTGATCATCCTTAATCTTAGTCTCAAGAACGAGGAGACTTGTAGGGCTGCTGAAGACCTGTACCTTAATCTGAAACAGCAGGGATATGATGTCTTGTATGATGACCGTGATGAACGACCAGGTTCCAAGTTCAAAGATGCAGATTTAGTGGGTATTCCTTTTAGAGTGACAGTCGGCAAAACCTATGAAAAAAATGGTGAGGTCGAAGTGCGCCTCCGTAAAGATGGAACAACTGTAGCCATGCCTTATCTTGAGGCTGCTGACTATGTTGGCCAACTTATTCAGAATGGTCTGACCTGAGGAATATGACAGGGGAGGGAACATGACTAATATCAAGAACCTACTTTCACTGACAGCCGGTTACCTGCATGATGTTGACCTGACTTCGCTTGAACACGCTTATACGTTTGTGTGTGAGCGTCACGGCGACCAGAAGCATGCCTCTGGAGAACCGTACATACAGCATCTGGTTGAAGTCGCCTCCAGCCTGGCAGCGATGAAATTGGATCTTGATACGGTCGTTGCTGGATTGCTCCATGGAACCTTAAAGGAAGAAGTTGCCACCCTGGCGGAACTGGAACAGGAGTTTGGTCAAGATGTTGCTCATATAGTTGATGGCGCGACCAGGATTACCCAGGTACGGTATAATTCAAAACTTGCCCATCAGGCAGGGAATATCCGTAAGCTGCTGTTGGCCATAGGAGCCGATATACGGGTATTGCTGGTCAAACTTGCAGATCGCCTGCAGGACATGCTGGTCATGGATGCCGTAGACGACGAAATACGTCGTCACAAGGCACGTGAAACCATGGATCTTTATGCGCCTTTAGCCAGTCGTCTCGGAATTGAGTGGCTGAAGCGTGAGCTGGAAGACTTGGCTTTCAAGTATCTTTTTCCTGCCGAGTATGAAGACCTTTCCAAGCATCTGGAAAGTACCTTTAAAGAACGACAAGCCTATGTCACAGAGGTAATACGTATCCTCTATGACAAGCTGAAGCTCAATAAGGTCTATCCGGTAAGAATTATTGGCCGTCCTAAACACATTTACTCCATTTATAAAAAGCTTGTAGTCCAGAAAATTCCTCTGGAGAGGGTGTATGACAAGGTTGCCTTTCGTATCATTGTCCGTACAGTGAAAGAGTGCTACGAAACACTTGGCACTGTCCATGGAGAATGGACCCCTGTGCCTGGCCGGATTAAGGATTTTGTCAGCGCACCAAAATCCAATAACTACCAGTCCCTGCACACTACCGTATCTGGACCCCATGAGCATTTTATTGAGATCCAGATCCGTACCGAAGAGATGGATAAGATCGCCCAGGAGGGGGTCGCCGCCCATTGGGCTTATAAGGAAGGCCAGAAAATTTCAGGCAGCGATGCCCGGCTTTTTAAGGATCTGAAAACATTGGTGCAAACGCTGCAGGATGTTGAGGACCCTGGCGAATTTATGGAATCCGTCCGCGGGGAACTGTTTGAACCAGATGTCTATGCAGTAACCCCCACCGGAGAGGTGCGGGAACTGCCCCGAGGCTCCACACCCATTGACTTTGCCTATGCTATTCATACCGCAGTGGGAGATACCTGTGTTGGAGCGAAAGTAAACGGGCAGATGGTCCAGCTGAAACAGGAACTGCAAAGCGGCGATATCGTCGAGATATTGACCAAGAAAGACCAACATCCCAAGCGCGCCTGGTTGCAGATTGTAAAAACATCACGGGCAAAAACGAGAGTCAGGCAGTGGCTGCGGCGTGAGGAGCGGGAACGTTCTCTCAAGATTGGTCGGGAAATCTGTGAAAAAGAACTCAGGAAATATAATATTTCCATTCGTGGGCTGGTTAAAGGTGGTCATCTGCGCCTTCTTTTAAAAGATCTACGTTGTATTTCCCTCGATGACCTTATGATCAAGGTCGGATCAGGCGGTATTGCTATACCCCAGTTGATACGATCCCTACAGCCAGAGGAGTTTCGAGAGGCCGAAGAAAAACGCAGGGAAGCAGAAATGCTTGAGCGTGCTCGCCGGGCAGAGGAAAATAGAGCCCAGGAGCCCTCAAAGCAATCGATTGATATCGATGGGGTTGATGACATGCTGGTTAAAATCAGTCAGTGCTGTCGTCCTATCCCTGGCGATAATATCATGGGCTTTATAACCACTGGTTCGGGTATTTCCATCCATCGGGCAGACTGCCCTAATCTTCGTGCTACTGACCCTTCTCGTTGGATAGATGTGAGTTGGTCTGGATCATTAAAAACCACTCATCGTACTGAACTTTTCATCAAGGCGGAGAATCGGAAAAATATTCTCGCAGAGGTGAGTAGTGCCATTAGTTCCGATGATGTAGATATTGTTGAATTGACCGCTCGGACAAATGTGGAAAATATTGTACAAATCAAGGTCGTCCTTGAAATCGTGGATCTCAAAAAGTTGCAGGTGCTGCAACAGCATCTGCAGCAGATGCCTGAAGTGATCGAGGTCCGCAGGGCCTAATAGACTGCATTCTCTGCCATGGCTTTTACAGTAATCTGCGAAATTTGCGGCAACTCTATTGAACCGACAGAAAGTGTCTGTCCTTTTTGTCAGACCCCTTGTGCTGTTTTTGCAAAACAAACAAGTGGGATGCTGCATCGCATTATCAATTTGGAAAAAGGGATGCCACTTGTTGAGCAGGCACTTGAACGGCTGCGCAACGAGCTTTTTGTCAGCAGCCGGCAAGGGGTAAAGGTTATTACCTTGATCCATGGATATGGCTCTACCGGCCAAGGCGGCGGCATTCGGCGTGAAGTCCGTCAGCATCTCAGATATCTTCAACATCAGCACCAGATTAATGATATGATTCACGGGGAAGAGTTTTCCCGCAACTCTGGCCGTGGCCGCCAGTTACTTCGCCGTTTTCCCTTTCTTACCGACCATCGAGATCTCAATCGAGCTAACCCGGGGGTTACCCTGGTCATCCTTTAGCCCGCATTTCTCATTGACATGATGTCAATTTGTTCAATTGTAAACAATTGTTTTATGTTGAGCAAAGTCACATGGAGTTACAACTTTCCACAATGTTCACCAAAGGTCAGTCCATCCGGCGTCATTTTCTTCAGTATTTTGGCAATGAATAGAGACTTCTCTCGGAGTCTTCGCTTACCCGGAGTCTTCGCTTACCCGGAGTCTTCGCTTACCTATTCATAGCAAAAAACTTTGAACCTGATGCCGCCTGAACTGATGAGAAATGCGGGTTAGAATTACGGGATATCCGAGAGGAGCTCCCATCCTGTTAAAAAAACAAATTACTATACCCATATATTGGAGGTAGGTTTATGCAAGAGCGCCCAGTAGACTGTTTACGGTCTTTTTCCGTGGAGTACGATGTGCAACCCCAAGCCGAGGGTTCTGTATTGATGCGGATGGGGAACACCCATGTATTATGTGCCGTTTCAGTGGAAGCAAAGGTGCCGTCTTTTCTTGCCGGTAAAGGGCAGGGATGGGTAACGGCAGAATATGGTATGCTTCCCGGAGCCACTAATACCCGAGGTCGACGTGAGGCAGTTTCCGGTCGGTCAGGGAGGACGTATGAAATCCAACGTCTTATCGGTCGATCTTTGCGGATGATGGTTGATCTCAGCCAGTTGGGTGAATATACCTATAGGATAGATTGCGATGTGATCAATGCAGACGGAGGCACTCGGTGTGCATCTATTACCGGTGGAGCCTTGGCCTTGCGTCAGGCCATTGAGAACATGGTGGTAAAGAAAAAGATAGCCACCATGCCAGAAATTCTTCCTGTTGCTGCGATAAGCGTTGGGGTCGTTGGCGGTGAAGTGGTGCTCGATCTTGATTATGCACTGGATTCCACTGCCGATGTAGACGCCAACTTTGTGATGTGTGGGGATGGTCGTTGGATAGAAATTCAGTCAACTGCTGAAGGGCAACCCTTTGCACCTGAGTTATTTCCACAGATGGCAGCATTTGCCACCAAGGGTGTCACAGAGTTGCTGGCACTCTGGAAGTAAAAAGGGGGGAGTCTGACGGGGTTCGGGTTGCCAACGGTGAGACGAGTTAGGGATGGGAAAAGTTTATGAATACAACCAACAGCGTTGATCCTCGTGTACCTAGGAAAAACCTGCTCTTTAAACTCAGGCCAGTTATGCGCTGGATAATAAAGCTTCGTGGCTCAACAACAGCCATTGCCGGAGGTTTTTGCCTGGGTACTTTTATTGCCTTTACGCCGACCATCGGGTTACAGGTGGTCCTGGCGTTGTTTGTGGCAACCCTGGTGAACGTAAACCGTGCTGCTGCTGTGGTGCCTGTCTGGATAACCAACCCTGTGACCATGGCACCGCTGTATACCTTTAATTACTGGCTTGGTTGCTTGTTCTGGGAGGGACCGCCGGTGGCGGAAGTTTCCAGCAAATTGATTGAAATTACCAAGACGTTGGCAAGTTTGGATATTTTTGAGATCCATGCCCAGGTTATGACATTCATGCACCTGGGCAAGGAGATCATCGTACCCCTGATCATTGGCAGCATCCTGGCCGGAACGGTAAGTGGTGCCGTTGTTTATTTTATCAGTTTCAAGTTGTTGGAAATGCTGAAGCGTAGAAAGGGGTGGAGGAAAAGAAAACAGGGGTAAGGTGTGGTGGAGCAAGCCGTTTTACCCCCTATCACCTGTAGACTATTCTTTTTTCTGACTGCGTAATGCCAGAATTTTCTCCAGTAGCGGGAGACTGTCCGGTGTAAACGGTTCCCGCTGATGTAGAGCCGTAATGTCATCGAGCGGGATAAAGTGACCGTGTTCAATTTCCTCTTTCTGGAGGACAAAAGGGCCGCTGCTGATACAGGAAAATATACGACCCCAGACCCGATTGGAACTGTCTTCAAAATACTGGTCAAACATATGCTGGAGGGGACAATCTGTCACCCCCAGTTCTTCAGCAAGTTCTCTGGCTGCCGCATCTTCATAACTCTCTTCGGCTAGCACAATACCTCCAGCAGCAAGATCCCAATATCCAGGATAAATATCCTTGATCATAGTTCTTTTCTGAATAAACAGACAATCCTTCTTGTTAAAAACAAGAATGTACGCTGCCCGATGAATAAGTCGCCGCTGGCGCATTTCTCCGCGGGTGGCGCTGGTCACCGGGATATCGTTTCTGTCAACTATCTGGATGCGTTCCTGCGCCGGATTATAAGCTTGGTTCGGCACTCTCGTTTTCTTCCTCCTGGTGGAAGGTAAACATCCAGCACTTGTGGATTGACGCCTTGCGCGAAAAATCGAATGGCATGGTTTGGTCGGTTATGTCCTTGACCTCAAATTCCTCGGTCAGCGTTTCTGCAAGCTTAAATTTTTTGGAATTAGTGGAGAAAAACAGTACCCCTGTGCGCGATAATCGCTGCATGGCAAGGTGCAGTAGTTTTTCATGGTCAGTTTGGATATCAAAGGTTTGTTTAAGGTGCCTGGCATTGGAAAAGGTAGGCGGATCAACAAAGATGACTCCATAGCGGCTTCGTTCCGTTTTGAGCCACTGCATACAGTCTGCTTCCACTGTCTGGTGGAGGATGGAACCATACCCATTAAGCGACAGGTTTGCCCTGGCCCGATTGAGGTAGGTCTCTGAAAGATCCACCGTGGTGGTTGCTGATGCTCCACCGTGGGCGGCAAAGACTGTTGCAGAACCGGTATAGCCAAAGAGGTTGAGAAAGGTTTTGCCTTGTGCTTGTTTGGCTATCATGCTGCGGGTTATACGATGGTCAATAAACAAGCCCGTGTCCAGATAATCGGTAAAGTTGACAAGGAAGCGGCAACCGCCTTCTCGTACTTCGTAAAGTGGTGCTGCCTTGTTGCTTTTTTTCTGCTGTGGCTCTTTCTTCTGGTACTGCTCCGTTCCTTTCTGTTTTTTTCTGGTTTTTATGAAGATCCGACTGCGGGGGATATCCAGGACCTCACGAATGGTTTGCATGGCCAAGGTGAACCTCTCAGCAGCCTTTTCCGGATCAATCGTTGCCGGAGCCGCATATTCTTGCACATGCACCCATTCTTCGTAGATATCAATAGCGATATTGTATTCGGGAAGATCACGGTCGTAAAGACGAAAACAGGTGATTTGTTCTTTTTCGGCCCAAGGAACGATGGTTTGGAAATTTTTGCGAAGGCGGTTAGCAAAGTCTTCTGCCTGGCAATTTTCAACGGGTTCGGCAAGGTGCCATTCCAATTGGGGGCGCTCGGCAACCGGTTCGTGGTCTCCGACCAGAAGCTGACATCTGATAGGGCCGTTGTAGAGCTTATGGCGCTGTTGCCATTGGATGGTTGTCATCTCGGCCAGGTCAGGGTTGCCGGTGAAAAAGGCCACTTGCCATCCCTTGAATTCGTTGCGGAAACGCCTGCCAAAAAAACGGTAAAGATATTTGACCGCCATTTTGTCTGAAAGTCGGTCACCATACGGGGGATTGGTGATCATAAACCCATTTGGTCCTGGGCAATGAAGGTCGGCAGCCTGACTGTAGCGAATGGTAATGAACTCACGCATTCCAGCCGCGATAACATTTTGTCGCGCAGCAGCGATGATCCGTGGGTCTGCATCATAACCAATAATCTGGGGCAGCTTGCGATGGGTACCTTCGTCTTCCTGCTTCATGGCTTCATTGATCAACCGTTCCCAAAGCCTGGGATCATGCTTGAGCCAGGACATGAACCCAAAGCGCCTACGCAGGAGTCCGGGAGCCGTATTGCTGAGCATCAGCGCCGCTTCAATCAGCAGGGTACCGCTGCCACACATGGGATCAACCAGATAGGTATTTTCATCAAGTTGTCCGACAAATCCGGATAGGTGCACCAGTGCTGCAGCCAGAGTCTCTTTGAGCGGTGCCTCACCGCCGGTTGTTCTGTAGCCGCGACGATGGAGACTGTCTCCTGAGAGATCAATGGACAGGGTTGCGTGAACACCGTTTACGTGGAGGTTGAAACGTACTTGCGGGTTATTGGTATCAATGTCAGGCCGTCTGCCGAAACGTTTGCGAAACTGATCGACAATGGCATCCTTTACCCTGAGCGAGGCGTACTGGCTATGGGTAATGTTTGCATCCACCAGGGTGGTAGATATGGCAAAGGTAGTGCTATGGTCAAAATGTTCATCCCAGAGGACTTTGCCAACCCGTTCATAAAGGGTGTCTGTATCTGGGGCATCGAATTTAGTAATCTGGAGGAGAATGCGCGAGGCAAATCTGGACCAGAGGCAAGCGCGATAAGCAGACTCCAGAGATCCTGACCAGGCAACTGCTCCGGGAGTGAATGTTACCTCATTGCCGCCAAATGCAATGATTTCAGCCTGAATAAGAGGCTCAAGACCGGACCCGCAGGTGGCAATAAACTGCATGGGTTTTTTTTGGGATTTCTTTTTTTTTCGTACAATAACCATAGAATTGTGTGGGGGCTTTAGCTGATGACAGTGAGTTAAGGATACCTAACCGATATGTGTTGGAATGAGAGATCAGCAGGCGTCCTGTTGGGGACCGATGATGAATATATATGAAATATAAAGAAGGTTTTGAATTTACTTTGATGTAGAGGGCCACCTTAAAGGATTTAACTGATCATCACAATCGAAAAGGTGACCATATAAAAACGCAACGATCCTGTAGAGCAATGTTTTTACCACGCTGCCAATGGTAGTCATTCCAATGAGGGATGTAAATCTTAAAAGTCCTGGGAATGTGGGCTTTTTCTGTGCGTGTACGTAAATGTTTTGTAATTCAGCTGTAGTAGCTCAGGCTTGACCAGATAAACCTTATAAATTAATGTCATTAACCTAAGGTTTTGCCTCGACAGTAATATTGAAAAAACAGCATGTTATTTTTGTGTTTAAGCTGATTTGTTTACCCTGCAAACCTGCTTACATAAGGTGAGAGATATGGCTTGTTCTTTTGAAAATAATCAACAAACTGATATGGAACCTGATCTGCGACGCATGTGCCAATCTGGTTAATTTTATTAAGAAAATTATATATTCTCAATCGTTTCTCGAGCAAAGCCGAAAGGAGAAAAATCATTTTACTCGCACCAGGAAATTACCCTTTACGCTCCTTATTCTTTATCTCTGGGCTCCTCGCTTTTTTGAGTGGGTAAAGGTTGATGGAGGCAAGTAAAAGGTGATATACATTTTCCATTATGAGAGATATAGAACTTTTTCAAATGGCCTTTGGATTAACACCACCCTGGCAGGTTGAATCTTGTGTATTTAACCCAGAAACGAAACGCTTTGATATCATGATTAACTTCCCTCGAGGCAGCACCTTTACCTGCCCAGAATGTGGAACGAAAGAACTCACACGAGCATCTGAATCATATTTTTTACCTTTCCGAAAAAAGGAAAAAGGATACCTGTAATCAACATCTTTTCCGTTCTATATTAACCTAAATTTTCTTTTGTATAGACTATGTTAGCCGTAGCTTTGTAATGAATACAACAAACTATAAGTGCAATCAAAAAGTATAAAAATGCCAATACCCATCCTGCATGGAATGATCGGCAATCTGTTGTAGTGCCTATCCACAAGACACCTGTTGGAAACAGGCAGATGATTACATAGAAAAATGCATAGAATCGTATTCCAAGTCTTCTTTGGGTCACCTGCGACCAGTCTTTCCAGGCACTCGCCACCCGAAAGGCCTGTGAGTGCTCCCCGTCAAGCAGCTTTCGTATCTCTTTTTCATAGTGCTGAATTTCTCTAAGATAAAATAAAGCCACAGATTGTTTCATCAAAGCGGCAAAGCCGATTATACCAAGGGCTAATGCAATTACGATGAAGCCAAAAAACAGGAATGTAACATTTTCTTCTGTATCGTTTTTTGCGAATGCATTGAGAAGAGGCTTCCAGCTTATTAGTACGCCTATACCACCTAAAAGCTTAATGTCGTCGAAGGCACTATGAGTTAGTTGGTCTATGTTGTTTGCCAGTCTTGCAAGCTCCTTGTAGTAAATTTCGAGATGCAAATTTTTGTTTTTTGGGGTTACATCTGGCATGCTTTTTCTACCTCCACTAAAAAATGACTTCTCTATCGAATGCTGCAAATCAACAGCAGCGCTTTTGGGCGTTGGCTGCATCTGCTTCCACTTTCACGGTGTCATCTCACGATTTTTTTCAAAATGAGTTCAGCAGAACTTGAGTAGCAATTGGCGAAATTGCGGAAGCCATTCGAAAGAAGCTTTGTAGTAGCTTGACTAGAGCTGCATCCCCCCAAGCCATACGGCGAGGGCATGGGCAACAGTATCCGCCGCCTTGTTGAGCGCGGCAACACCATCCTTGGCATTGGGTGCGGAGGCGGGAGCTTGAGAGCGAACCTCCGTGGCAGCGGTTACCGTTTTTGTTGCAGTGTTTATCAAGTAAAAACGTATACCGATAACCCCTTCTGAGGCGTTGCCATCATGAACATGATGGCTGAAATCGGTGAGGGTGCTTTCGAGCAGAAAGTCAGCTTTTGCTACGGATGGGGAGCCGATTACAGCACTAAATCTCCCGGTCGCTTCAAGGGTCGTTTGAAAGAGGAGGGGCAGTAATTTAACCGGTGCATCACTCCAACGGCTGTAGGCATAGCTGTTTTGCTGATACCTGGTCGTAGAGTACACAATGTCGGTGCAGGTAAACGCCCGCGACGCACGAATTGGGGCCAGTTTGATTATGGGGCGGTTCTTTTTGTCCACGCTGGTGGAGCTGCTGCTTTTCCCCAAATCTGGCGATATGGTGTAGATATCGCTTGGAGGGATCTTGTTGAAGCTGCAGCTGGCAAGTATACAGCACAGGATTACGAGTAGAATGCCGCTATTTGTCATGATATTCCTTTTCCCCCGGTCCAGGTTTTGGCTGGCTGCGTTTAAACAGCAGGTCACTTGGGCTGGCTTGTATGGCTTGAGTTGCGTGCCGCAGGTCTCCAGCAAGAATATCCAGGTCGTATAGCAGCTGATTTAAAAGTTCAAGACTCTGCTGGACGTCCTGTCGCATGTTGTGACCAAGATCAGCATAATTTTGTTCCAGGCTGTCTGCCATTGTTTGCACACTCTCAGAGGCGTCTGCAACCTTTTCAAAGGCGCTGGTTACCTGTTTTTCTAAGACTACACCGTTATCAATAAAATCTTGCAATCCCTGCAGCTGGACCCTGATATCTTTGATAAACAATTTTGTTTCCGCAAGTATGACAGTAATGTTAGCCAGATTTTTTTCACTGAGTATCCTGTCAAATTTGGCCATTGCCAACGTCGATTGCTCTACAAGTTGTTCAAGGGAGGTATACATTTTGGCAAAGGTGGAAGGGGTTGCCGGGATGATTGGGATCGCAGCGCCTGAGGTTTTTAGGAGCGGGGCATCGTTGCTACCGCCGCTGAGCTCTATAAAGGCCAGACCTGTTATGCCAAAAGACTTTAATTGTGCGGTGGTGTCGGTCTTGATGGGGGTGCTGTGTACAATTTTTAAAAGGAGTTCCACCTCTTCAGAGTTATGAGGATTTATACCCAGCTGTTCGACTGTGCCCACATTAACACCCTTGTATTTAACAGAAGCATCAGTGCTTAAACCGGCTACAGATTCAGACATATAGACAAGATAGGGGTCATATTCTTGTTTGCCCCCATGTTTTCCTAACCAGTAGGCAAAGGTTATCAGCCCCGCTGACATGAGGACAACGAATAGACCGACAAGTGTATAGTTGATTTTACTTTCCATTCCTGCTCCGTATTTGCCCCCGGGGCCCTCCAAAGAATTGTTTTATTATAGGGTGGGGGGCTTGCACAACTTCGTTAAGAGTGCCTTCTGCTATGACTTTTTTTTCGCCCAATACCGCAAAACGATCAACAATAGTCCAGATGGAATCTAGATCGTGGGTGACCATCACCACCGTTAAATCGAGAATGTCCCGCAGTTCGATAATCAGATTGTCAAACGCCTCGGCGCCGATTGGATCAAGACCAGACGTGGGCTCATCAAGAAACAGTAGCTGAGGGTCCATGGCCAGTGCACGCGCCAGTGCTGCCCGTTTTATCATGCCGCCGCTTAGTTCAGCTGGATAGAGCGTAGCCGCATCTGGAGGAAGACCCACCATTTTTATTTTCATCTGCACCAGATCTTCAATCATATCTTCTGGGAGATCCGTATACTCCCGCAGCTTGATGCCGACATTTTCTGCAACGGTGAGTGAAGAATAGAGGGCGCCGCCCTGGAAAAGTACTCCCCAATGGTGGCGCAGGGCGGCAGCATCGTTGCGGCTGATGGTCATAAGGTCATGCCCGAGAAGGGTAATTTTACCGGACTCAGGACGCAGAAGCATAATTATCTGTTTGAGCAGGGTTGATTTACCCGAACCACTGCCGCCCAACAGACCGTAAATTTCCCCCTGGCGCACGCTCAGACTGATGCCGTCATGGATCACATTGGTGCCGAATCGGGTAACAATATCCGATACTGTGATAACTTTTTTTTTCAAATGCCAAGCTCCGTAAAGAGCACTGAAAAAAGTGCATCACAGGCTATCACCAGAAAAATTGCGTTGACCACGCTGATCGTGGTGTAGCGTCCTATGCTTTCGGTGTTTTTAGAAACTTGAAATCCGCGGAAACAGCCCACCGTAGCAATCAGCCAGGCGAAAACCGGTCCTTTACCTATACCGACCCAGACATGTTTGACCGCCAGTACTTTTTGCAGACGGTGTATAAATTCCGGATAGGAGAGGTTGAGGTGTACATGCGAGATAAACATGCCAGCAGCAATTCCGATTATATCGGCAAAGAAAATCAACAGCGGCAGGGCAATGATCAGGGCAAAAATTCGGGGCAGAACGAGAAAATGATGAGGATCAAACCCCATGGTACGCATGGCATCTATCTCTTCCGTTATTTTCATTACCCCCAGCTGGGCTGTATAGGACGAGCCGGTTCGACCTGCGACGACTATGGCTGTGATCAGTGGGGACAGTTCTCTAGTGACTGAAAGCGCTATCATGTCCACAATGAAAATATTGGCGCCAAATTTTTCCAGCTGTACTGCTCCCTGGTAGGCTATCACCACCCCGATGAGAAAACTGGTCAGGGCCACGATGGGCATTGCCCGTACACCAGCTTCTTCAATATTTTTCACAATAGCGCCAAAGCGGATGGTACGTGGGTTCACTATTGCAAGCAGCAGGTTGATAAAATTTTCCCCGGAAAAGGCGAGAAAGTTCCTCAAATCAGCCAGAAATGCAACGAATCCTCTGCCTATTCTGTTGAAAGGCATCAGGAGGCGGGAGAAAAAAGCAGGTTTGCCTTCACGATGCCCGGAAGCATACCTGTGCACCAGTTGATATATTTTTTCGTGCTCACTGGTTGCGCCCACAACCTCCATGGAGCACTGGTTTGCCTTAAGCGCATCAGAGGTGCGAATAAACAGCAGCATACCAGCGGAATCAACGCGTCCTGTATCAGACACATCCCACAGGATAGGGACATTACGGCATGTGCTGGTAATCTCATCCAGAATCTCAGCAGCATCGTGGAGCGTATCGATGGTCCAGTCGCCCGAGCTTTTGAGCCTAACTGTGTTGTCTCCGCTCTCGTTGTGCAGCCGTTGTATTCTGGCCTGTTGTGATTGAGTGGATTGCATCAGCTTCCTGTCCATTTATGTTAGGGGCACGTTGCAGCTCTTGAGACACTGCGTGCGTGTTGGTGGTGCAGAAAGAAGGGGATCATCGGTGCACCAACCAGCATTTCTGTGATTAGAGGAGCAGGGGAGGGTGCCGTAGGTGAAGAATCGGGCATCAGGCCACGCAGGGGTCGGGTTCATCCTTTGTTGTGCAAAGGAGATGAGGCCGCATTTACCTGTACGTGTACCTGTGTTGGTAATCATAAAGCACCCTGGGTGACAATGGGTTGTATCAAGAAAGATAACTTGCTCTACCTTTAATATACTAAATCATAGAGCCGATAACCTAGAAAAAATTACATCGACAGTAAACATTACCCCCATGAATCATAGGTCTAATTGAGTAGCTAGAGTTGCTTGGCCTAGGGAATTGCTGTAAGACGCCCTCTGAAGGGGACATCGTGATATGTGATTTTCTGCTTGTAATTGACCACGTTACTTTTTGCGGAAAATATTCTTTCTATGTTCCTTTACATTATCTTTGCCTGGCCAATATCTACTGCTGCTCGGTTTTAATATACCTCGTCCTGTCAGCGTTTCCATGGTATTAGGCAAATTGTTATCCTGCCGTACTGCCGGAGATATGAGCACTTCATACTCTTTTCCTCTCTCCATCAGCCCTCGGTCAAAGAACTAGTGGTAAGGACTACAGAGTGCAATGCTGTTTTAGGGCCTGTCGTCATGACATTCATTCCACGGATTGACCTCCTCCCGGTATCTTCAGGGCCAGGAGGAGGTCAAATGCTAACAGTATCCATATAATCTTCCAAAACAAGCATGTCGGACGTCCGACATCCCAACTGTTCGGTTGGAAATCCCCACTTAGAATTCCTTTACCAAGATGCAGCTGCTAGTGGATGAAAAACACCTACATGAAACGATCAATTTATTATCCAATCATGGGCAAGCTGCAATCTGGGCTTTCAGTATATCTGCTTCTTCGATTATAGCAGAACCTCCTGAAGAAAGCGCATGGTGCGAAATAGCAGCCTTCAAGTGCAACTCTGCTTTATCGCAGTCACATGAAGGTATAACTCATAGGCCTTTGCCCAACTTCCGGGGCCAGATAAAGCTCTGGCGACCTCAATATTGTGTTGATACCATTCATTTGGACTCGGATCCATAACGCCGCCTTCATCCGTTCATTGGGTGAAAGGCGTTGATGGGAAAATTGGTTGGAAGGGATATTCTCTCCAATGTGTAGGCCTAACCCCGATTTTTTTATTCATACCACCTTTCCATACGGATCAAGCGTAGACCTCTATCTTTGGCTATGTATAAGTTCTTTAGTTACCGATTTTCCCATTTTATTGTCCCCTATCGCGCACATAAGCATCAGGTGCATTGTTACTATCACCCGTTACCATGTTGACGGCCCAGCTTTCAAAGCCGATAAAACGACCGTTTGCCGATAGGCTTGGACCTCTGC
>JAUVLX010000138.1 GCA_030600525.1 Desulfobulbus sp.
CAGCAACTTTTAAAGCACCACTAAGATCGGTGTCCACAAGAATGACGACGAACTCCTCACCGCCATAACGCGCACAAAAATCTCCACTCCTTTTAACTGAAGCCTTGAGAGACATTGCCACTTCTTTCAAACAGTTATCACCAGCAGTGTGCCCGTACCTGTCATTAAACTTTTTAAAATTATCAATATCACACATGATTAGCGATAAAGGTTCGCTTTCACGTTTACTTCGTCTAAACGCTTGTAAAATCCTTTCTGAAAAACTCCTCCGATTTGGTATTTCAGTTAATGCATCCATGATAGCTTGCTGCTTTATTATACTATAAGAAGCACTTAACTTCCTTTCCACAAACCCGAGCCCTATCAAACCTAAGAGAGCGATTGCCACATGAGTAATCAACATGACAGAAAGATGCATGTCAGCTTCAAAGGGCATGGTCACACTAATACCTCCACGTATGTCTCCCTCTTTGTACCCCTGTTGACCGTGGCACTTTAGACATGATTTTTCTGTTATAAGCGGAGCCATAAAAAAATAAAATTCACTCTTGTTTTTTTCAAAGAATTCACCACCTTCAAGTATTCCGTTCTCAAACTGATTAAAATAAGAGGTCTCACGCTTTGTAGCCTGGTTTTCTGGTCTGATGGGATTCAGACTTGTGATATGAAATTGGACTCCTTGAGCACTCTGGGCGATGTCAGACACCTGCCGCGTCATATAAGCCGGATTGATTTTTGTCAAAGTCAATCCGGGATTAATCTGAATATCACGGTCCAAAATTTTAAGATAGGGGTTAGGGAGTGTTGTTTCTGTAACAGGAACATATACACCGCCATGTTGAGCATTCCATTTTCGAGTAATTACAACCTGTTGAAAGAAACTTCTGGCTGTTAAAAAAGCTAACTGCGGTTGTTCTTTCAGGGTGCTTGAATAGTTCAACACAAAGGAGGTTAAAATAACAGCGCTCCACAGGATACCAATTATTATGATATGCTTTTTCACATTCAAATATATCACCAAGGAGGGACTGAAAGGTTAATAGGGGGTATGTGATTATAGAAAATAACCGTACCAATTACCAGAAGTTAGACATTTAAGTTTTCAGATATCGTTTAAAGATGAGTATCAGACAAATACTAGGACACCCCTTCTCTCGCAAATACTTTTCTTAACAGCAAGGCGCTTTTAAAACTTAATTTTTTCACTCAAAAGCGTGCGCCACGAATACCAACACGAAACCAACAATCTTACCGCCTATGCCATCTATATTCTGCTGATTTACACTCACCTCAGGGGTAAATAAAAATTCAACCAGCTTCACCACCCCTGGCAACTGACCGTCCTTAACCCTGGCGGAATGTTACGCTACCCGAAACAGGCTTGAGGAACGTCTTGAACAGGAGAACAGAAGACACTGTAAAATCTCAGCATCACAAGCCCAACTTAACATTCTGTAAATCTTGACATAATTCATTATAACCGGCATGTTATAATTTTTAGAC
Source organism: Desulfobulbus sp. (assembly GCA_030600525.1). Taxonomy (GTDB): domain Bacteria; phylum Desulfobacterota; class Desulfobulbia; order Desulfobulbales; family Desulfobulbaceae; genus Desulfogranum. The sequence goes on from JAUVLX010000138.1 coordinate 1,504, forward strand.
TACCAGCCAAAACTTAAAAAACCGGAATCCCCACGGTTGGCTGCAACTTCAAAAAGCTCTTTTATTACTCCCAAAGGAGGCTTTCCATGAAACGAATTTGCACAATTATCCTGCTGAACCTGATCGTTTTCCTCTTCATCACCACAACCAGCTATGCTGCTCCTCCCGTTCCCATGGGAATAGTTACCGGTAGCACCAAGGGTACCTATTATCAATTTGGGTTAAATATTGCCGAGCTCGTCAAAACGAAAAATATGCAGCTCAAGGTTGCACCATCAAGGGGATCGGTGGAAAACATCTACGCCGTCTTTAAACGTCCCCGAACGCAGCTGGGCATTGTCCAGGCTGATGTTTTGGCCTTTGTGTCACGGATAGGGACAGATCCTGTGTTGCAGCAAATTGCCCAAAAAATCAAATTGGTATTTCCGCTTTACAATGAAGAAATTCACCTTATCGGCAACAGTACGTTAACAGAATTTGCCGACCTGACAGGAAAAAGGATCGCGATTGGCACGGAAGGAAGCGGTACCTACCTCACAGCCCGTCTCCTTTTTGAAATTTCCGGGGTAACCCCTGGAAAAACCATTACCATAGGGACACACGAAGCACTCACGCAGTTAAAAGCAGGTCAGATAGATGCCATGTTCTATGTCGCAGGGTACCCTGTAAAACTTTTTTCCGATGAAATCAGTGACAGCGACAATCTGATTTTAGTCCCTATTCGAAACGAGGCAATAGGCGAATTTTATCCAGAAACGGATATTCCTGCAGGCACCTACAGCTGGCAGCAGCAAGCGGTGTCCACAAAGGCTGTAAAAGCGGTCTTGGTTTCGTATAACTTTCGTAACAAAAACTGTGCAAACGTTGGTCGGATAGGACGCTCCATTTACGACAATCTCGATTGGTTACAGGAAAATGGCCATCCCAAGTGGAATGCAGTGGATCTAAATTTTCCCTTAAAGGGCTGGGAACAATATGACTGTGTACGGAAACAATTGGCTGACATACCCGCAGCTGCCAGGAGAACAGAGGAATTGAATCCGGTTCTGGAAGCGATTAAGGATGTGTTACAAAACTAACTAACATGCGTCCTTTTTCTTTTTATCCTGCTATAATAGCATACTCTGCAAACACTCTTCGCCAACTTTAAATATGTAGGACACAAGCGGTGAAACACAAACGAACACCGGCTGAATATGTATCTACAATTTTATGACCTCGACAGGGCTCCTTTTCAGAGTTCTTTTGACCCTGACTTTTTTTGGCAGGGAACGAAAATTCATAAATTGCTCAAAATCCTTAAGTTTGATTTTGAACGACACACACGGATTAGTTTAATTACCGGTGATCCCGGCTGCGGCAAGACCAGTGTTATCCGTGCGGCCCTTGATTCGCTTAATCCATCCGTACTCGTTGCAGTGGTGCCGGATTCCCGGCTTTCAGTTCGGGAATTCTACGATTTAACCGGCCACGCCTTAGGATTGCCGGGTCCATTTCCTACTCGTAAAACCTTCCTTAAACAAATACTAGCCTTGCTACAGAGTACGGAAGAGCAAAAAAAGCAGGTCCTGCTGGTACTTGACGAGGCCCAGCAGCTTTCTCCGCAATTAATAGAGGAAATAGAGGCAATCATTACCCTTGGCACACAAGAACTTGAGGGGTTATCTGTCTGCCTGGTTGGTCAGCTTGACAATGCTGATTGCTTAAAAGGTCACATTCTTTCCTTTTTCAAGAACCATGACATGGTTCTCCACCATCTTGCCCCCATGACCCAGGAAGAAACGGCCAACTATATTCAGCATCGCCTCAAGGTTGCCGGCACTACCCGCAAAATCTTCACCGACGATGCTGTTCAGAAAATCCACAGGCACTCCGACGGTTATCCTACACAAATCAACAACATATGCGATTTAGCCTTGTTTATAGGGGAGAGCAAACAAGCAACAGATATTGATGCAGCCCTTATCCTTGCCAATGCTGACAAACTGCAATTTTCTCCCCGACAAGGTGACTCACCGACAAATTGCCAGGTTACGGATGCTGCATGTAAGGATAAAGACCAAAACGATGACGCAGAAATATCCAAACCAGATAGCGACGCAAAACCAGATATAAAACAAAGAATATCGGCTTTGGAAGTTTTTGCCCAACTGGATAAGGATAAAGAAAAGCAGGAACCAGAACCAAAACGATCTTTTGCTCTACCTACACTTGGGCTATGCCTGCTCCTACTACTTGGCACCAGTGGCTATGTGTACTACCACAAATGGATAGAAAGACCTGATTTACCCCAAATAAAACCGATTCAGGTCCAAGAAAAAGAACCAAAACAAGCTATCAGCCAGACTTCGGCAGGCAACCTTACTCCTGTTAAGGGGCAGCAGGCCATCTCGCCCCCAATCCCCTCGCCAACTCAGGTTGACAGTACGCTGAGCCTGTCACAGGAAAAAACTCCCGACAAAGGCGCTGTCAACCCAAACAACGTGTCATTGCTGGAGGAACAACCCATTCCTACGCCAGCTCCAATCCTGGTAGAATCCGATGGTGATGAAACGGGAGTAGATAAACTGGTTACGCCCCAGCTCCAGGAAAAAGAACCAAAACAAGCTATCAGCCAGAAATCGGCAAGCAACTTTACTCCTGTTAAGGGGGCGCAAACCATCTCGCCTCCAATCCCCTCGCCAACTCAGGTTGACAATACGCTGAGCCTGCCCCAGGAAAAAATTCCCGATAAAGAAACTGGCAACCTAAACACTGTGTCATTGCAGGAAGAACAACCCACTCCTACGCCAGTTTCACTTCTGGTACAACCCGATGGTGATGAAACAAGGGTAGACAAACTAGTTATGCCCCAGCTCCAAGAACAGATCCAAGACCTTCTTCAGGAGGCGACCAGTGACCTTTTTGTGGAGCAGGCGACCCCTGTTATTGAAGACGAAAACCAGAAAAAAGTGACCCTTCTACCACCAGAGAAAAGCCTATCCAAGACTAAACAGGAAAAGACTCTACCGGCTACCCTCAAAAGAAGTCAGGAACTTCAACAATTTCTGGCAGGGGGATCATTTGCCGGTGTAAAAAAGAGTGACAAAAAGAAACAGTCTGACCAAAATGAAAAAAAAAGTGTTCAGCTTTCCTCTCCGATTAATACAAAGAAACAGCCAAAGGTGGAACCTGCTCCAGCAAATGTGATCGACTGGCTGCTCAAAAAAAAGGAACAAAGGGCTCCCTAATTTGGATTTGAGATGAGCAAACTTGATACCCTTGCAGCAATAGCGGCCAATCTGACCGCTATCTTAAGCGCAGAAGACCGTTATCAGCGCCTGCTCGATGCACTACACATTGCCATTCCTTATGACGCAGCAGCATTATTAAGAATCCAAGGAGACACCCTGATACCACTGGCTGCCAGAGGGTTAACTCCTGATGCCCTTGGCCGTCAATACCAACGCAAGGTACACCCTCGACTCGATATTATCTGCAACTCCAGTGAGCCTGTGGTCTTCTCCAAGGACTCCCCTCTACCAGATCCTTTTGATGGATTAATCGCTCTTGCCCCGGAATCAACCCAGCACATACACGCATGCCTGGGATGCCCCCTCCATGTGGGGGATCAACTTGTAGGGGTGCTGACCGCTGATGCCCTTGACCCAGGAGCCTTTGACCACCTTCCCCAAAAATTTTTAAAAGTGATCGGCTTGATGGCAGGTGCACAAATGCAGACAGCCGACCTGCTTACAGCCCTGGAAAAAAAAGCTGAACGCCAAGGCCAGATAGCTACCGACTTGATGCAGGATGCACTTACACAACGTGGAACTGAAATCCTCGGTACCAGCAAGGTCATCGAACAGCTTCGGCAAGAGATCAGCCTGGTAGCTAAATCTGATTTCACCACCCTGATCCTTGGCGAAACAGGAGTAGGCAAGGAACTTGTTGCCAGGGCTCTCCATACCCAATCCCTACGCAGGGGAGAGCCCTTGCTATATCTGAACTGCGCAACTCTGACTGATTCGCTGGCCGAGAGTGAGCTTTTTGGTCATGTCAAAGGGGCATTTACAGGAGCCACCCATACCCGAACAGGAAAGTTTGAACTTGCTGATGAAGGCACCCTGTTTCTTGACGAAATAGGTGAACTCTCGCTTGAAAATCAGGCAAAAATATTACGTGCCATCCAGGAGGGGGAAATTCAGCCTGTTGGATCGGAGAAGATGGTGCATGTGGATGTACGCCTGCTAGCTGCAACAAACAGGAATCTGGAACAAGAGGTTGCAGCTGGCAGGTTCAGGGCAGACCTTTTTCACCGCCTCAACGTCTACCCCATCAAGGTACCTCCGCTCAGGGAAAGGAAGGAAGATGTAGCTGTTCTTGGGGGATATTTTGCAGAAAAATCCATGGCCAGGTTAGGGCTGAAAAAAGTTCGGATAGGTGAAGACGCGCTGAAGTTACTTCTTCGCTATAACTGGCCCGGCAACGTCCGCGAGCTGGAAAACATTATCTCCAGGTCGATGTTGAAGGCATCGGCAGGATTTGACCACAACGACATCATCACCATGCGTCCACAGCACTTAACTGCAGACCTAGGGACAGCAATCTACACAAACCCTGTACAGGAGAATCAACCCTCCTTTGAGATTTTCAGTAAAACTTCATTACGGGACGAACTGAAAGCGCTGCAAATTCGATTAATCAAGTCCGCCCTTGAAAAGAACAATGGCAATTGGTCTGCTGCCGCCCGTGACTTAGACATGAACAGGAGCAATCTGCACAACCTGGCAACCCGACTTGGTCTGCGAAAAAAACAAAGCTGCTGAGAGTATAGCCAACATCTTACCAATAACACTCTCTTCGCTCCGGTTGCTCCCGCCAGAAAATCCATATAACATTTAAAAATTACCCGTTTCTTTTGTATACTTAAATGAATACGCTGTAAGAAGGAGATGCTTCTCGTTCAATAAAGGAGGAAACATGAAAAAGGCCATTACTGGTATTGCAGCAGGAGCTGCAGCTCTGCTTTTCCTGGCTGGAAACGCTGTAGCTGAAAGTGACTGTATTGGATGTCATACCAAGGTGTCACCCGGCATGGTAAAGGACTATAATGTCAGTGCCCATGCAGAAAACGACGTTACCTGCTCCAGCTGCCATGGAGATGCTCACAGCACGGCTGAGGATTTTAAAAAGGCCCTATTGCCCGACGAACAAGTTTGCGCCGAATGCCACGAGGAACAAGTCGACCAATTTTCCCACGGTAAACACAACTTTGGGTGGACAACACTTAATGCCATCCCGGCAACACATTCCGCTCCTGATGAACTGATAGAAGGTGGACGTGGATGCGGCGGATGTCATAACATGGGTATCAAAACTGAGGATCAGAAACTGGAGCAACGTGCCAAGGGGTATCGATACCAGACAAACTCCTGTGATGAATGCCACACCAGACACAGTTTTTCCAAAAAAGAAGCACAAAATCCAAGGGCCTGCCAACAGTGCCATATGGGATATGATCACCCACAATGGGAGATGTGGTCCAGTTCCAAACACGGCATGCGTTGGTTTGTGCAGCAAAATGGTGACCTTCCTGAAGGTGCGGCTGCCCCGACCTGTCAAACTTGTCACTTGCCGGACGGCAACCATGCCAATGAAACCGCTTGGGGCTTTTTAGGAGTCCGCCTGCCCCTACCTGATGACGAACAGGCGGCGGCTGACAGGGTAACAATACTCAAGGCTTTAGGTGTTCTGGATCCTGAAACCGGTAATCCTACTCCTATCCTTGATGCAGTAAAAGCGGTCAGAATGGCAAAACTCGACCAGGAATCCTGGCAGGTTGAGCGAGACAAGATGCTTAAGACCTGTTCCCAGTGCCATTCCATGAACTATGCAAAGCAGCAGCTCGACATGGGCGATTCCATCATGATGAAGGCTGACAGGTTGATGGCTGAAGCCATTGAGACTATTGCGGCCCTCTACAAGGACGGTATCATTAAACAGCCTGCCAATTATCCGGCAAACTATCCCTTCCTGCTCACCTTCATGCATACCAATGGTGAACGGTGGGATAAAGACCTGGATAAACTTTCCTATATTGATCAGGTACTCGTACAGATGTACATGAAGCACCGTATGCGTACCTATCAGGGTTTTTTCCATGTTAATCCGGATTACGCCTACTGGTACGGTTGGAATGAAATGACAAAAGATCTAGGAGAGATCAAAGAACTTGCTAAAAGCATGCGAGCACAGCACGTAAAATAACCAGAACCTTTCCGAAGCATCTTCTCCAAGCGGTTGTCTTAGCAAAGGCAACCGCTTTTTTTTATGTCTACGCTTTTTATCAACACCATTTTATCCCCCACCCTGGGAATGCCGCCTTCACACTTTCCCAGCCACAGAAAACTGCGGCTTCATCAATAAAACTTTCACCAATTCAACGTTTACATCCCATGACCGATGCTTAAAATATAATATAAATGTGATCATTATATTCATATGGCAGCCAAGGGGTTTTCCGAGATGAACAAATGGAGACAACTCATATCACTGTTTCTTGCCTACAGTATCTTGTTTTTTATCTTTGCAGCACTCAACCTGAGTGTTCCGGTGACTGCTCAAACCAATGACAGGGTACTGGTTCTGGAAGTAAAAGGAGTGATCGGTCCTGCGCTCGCCGAATATATTCAAAAAGGTTTGACAACGGCCCACCAACAACAGGCAAACGCTGTTATCTTGCGCATTGACACTCCCGGTGGCCTGGACAACTCCATGCGAGAAATCATTAAGGCTATTCTTGCCTCTCCGGTTCCGGTTGTCTCATTTGTTGCCCCTGAAGGTTCCAGAGCTGCCAGTGCCGGAACCTATATTATTTATGCCAGTCACATCGCGGCAATGGCACCTGCAACCAACCTTGGAGCTGCCACCCCCATAAGTATCGGCATGCTTCCAAAACCAGCACCTCCCTCCGACGAAGCAAATCAAGAAAAACAAAAACATAAAAATGCATCGCCGCCAAACACCTTGCAGAAAAAAATCATCAACGATGCCGAAGCATATATCAAGGCCCTGGCAAATAAACGCGGACGCAACAGCGAATGGGCAGCAAAAGCGGTCACCCAAGGTGAAAGCCTGACTGCAAAAGAGGCCTTACGTTTAAAGGTTATAGATATCGTAGCCGCAAACCTTCAAGATCTACTCGCACAAATGGACGGCAGAGAAATAA
>JAUVLX010000291.1 GCA_030600525.1 Desulfobulbus sp.
AAGGCTTTGAAAAGCTAAAATAAAACAAAATGCAGGTGGCATGAAAAAATGAACAACATTCATGAAAAAGACTGGGCTGATGATAGCTGGAGCGGACATACAGGAATGGACGACTTGAGTGATTACAGTATTGTCAATAAAGAGAACGACGATGGAGTAAAAGATACGTCTGAGGGAGTGAAAGATTATAAAGACAGTACCGAGGAAGAATAAATAATGTGTATGAAGAGATGTAATTAGCAGGATTTCCCCATATGGTCGCTTATCCGCCCTACGTACTGGACGGATCGCGGGCCAAATTAGGGTACCTGTGAACTATTACTGGAATTTATTGCAAAGCGTTAAAAAGTTGCTGGCCAGGCTCGAATTCGGGATTCTTTTCAAGTATTCTCTGCGCCAGAATCCTGGCTCGTTCTTTCATGCCGAACCTGAGGTATAAATCTGCCAGAGTTGTAAAATATTGGGTGTTAAGAGGTTCTGCCTCAAGTACCCAGAGCAACTGCTGTTCACCTTCCTGCCAATGCTGTAGCTTAAGGAGTACCAGTGCGTAATTATAACGTGCCCTCGTAAAACCAGGCATCCCGTCCGCAGCCTCTTTAAGAGAGGTCGCTGCAGACTCATACTTCTGCATCTCTGCAAGGAGTAACCCAAGCGAATAAAACACTTCATACAGTTCAGGCTGCTCCCCCACCACCTGTTTGAGCAGCTCAGCAGCCTCTTCTTTTTCCCCTTTATTGTTCAGGGCCATGGCCAGATTGACTTTTGCCGGATAAAAGTATGCATCAATGGCAATCGCCTCTCGGTAATAATCCAAGGCATTTTCTGGATTGCCAAGGGCAACCTCTAGATTACCAAGATTATAACGCTGTGGGGCAAAGTCACTGTTGTACGACATCGACTGCCTGTATTGCGCCAAAGCCTTATCAAAAGCTTCCTTATTTTCAGGCTTAATGCTCTTCTTGTGCCGAGCGAGGGCTGCTGCTGCCTCTATCCGTACAGCCTTTACTTGGTCATACAACTTAGGTTCCAACAATTTGACTCTTGTTGTCGGTTCCAGGGTATCGATATTTCGAATTGCAGTATATCTAATAAGCGGATCTGAATCTTCAAGCGCCTTGATAAACGCCGGTGCAGTCGTGTTACTGTTGTAATCAGCCAGCAACGTCAAAGCCGTTGCTCTGACAATCCCTGCCAGTAACGGGTCACCAGACAATTGAACTAATCCTTTAAGAGCCTGAGCATCATGATTACGTCCTGCTGCCAATAACGTGCCATAGTGAGGTTTGCGGGCTATGCCGTACCACTTGTTGTAGTTGTCGGTGACCCAGTCAAGGCCTTTATCCTTATGACAATCTGCAGTTGAGCAACTATTAGGTACACCGATTGTTCGACTTAAATCAGGTCTTGGTATTCTAATGCTATGATCCGGGCGATAATCAAGTCCCATATACACTTGACCCGGCATGTGACATTTTACGCAAAGATACCCTTTGCTGGGTTTTCCCTGGTGTTCACGCTTATGGAAATGATGGGTTTGGGAATCATAGGTTTCTGCACGGTGACACTGCAGACAAACTTCATTGTCTTTGCGATGCAGCTCCAAACTGTGCACATCGTGACAATCACTACATCGAACACCGTGCCGGTACATCTTGGATTGGACAAATGAACCGTAGACATACACCTCGCCTAGAATCTGTCCATCGGGATGATACAAGCCTTCATTCAACAGTGACGGCACCATGGTGTCCAGAAGTTCTCCGCCTTCATGGGTATTATCTCCGAGTTGAAACCGCCTTGAATGACAGGGCGCACAGAGTGAAATCTGTCTGGTGTTTTCCACAATCGAGGTATCAGTAACCAGTTGGTAATTTTCTACCTCCGGTCTCCCCATTGGTGGTTTCTCTGCCCAGGTTACATGGCTGGAACCTGGACCGTGGCAGGCCTCACACCCCACGTCGATCTCAAACCAAGTGGTCGTATAGGTGTTGCTTTCGGGTTTGAACCCTTTTTGTAAACGCGTGGAGTGACACTCCGCACACATCGCATTCCAGGTTTGGCCTCCACCTGTCCAATGCAGCCAGTCATTTTGCCCATCGACCTCATACGGAGGTACCCTGTACCATTTCTTTTCTTTCACATTCCAGGCAATATTAAAAGATTGCAACCTTCCACCCGGAAGAGGCACGAGGTATTGCTGGAGGGGATACACGCCAAAAGTATGTGTTATTGCATATGTCTTTTTCCCCTTCCCCTTTGCTTGTATTTCTACATAAAACTTACCCTTATCCCGAAAAAAACGATTCGTGGTTTCGGCATGGGGATCTTTATAGAGTGCATTGTTAAAATCCCCCAGTACAGTCTGGTCACTGGCAACATCCATCGCCAGGTCATGATGGGAGCCCTGCCATTTTTCAAATACCTTCTGATGGCATGCCCCGCATTTCTTACTGCCAACAAAGCTCGGTGACGTTTCGACAGGGGAAGTATTTTGATCTGCCTTCCAGAGGTATACAAAAGGTGAGAGAAGAATACAGAATGCTGCAAGAAGAGAAAATAAATCCCATCGACCAGTGGCTGGCCTCGAACTATTATGGTTTGAAATGTTGTCGCCTTGCCCCATATTAAACCCGAGCAGTCTGAGAAAGATCGAAGGTTTCACGTTTCATCGGCTTTGAGACATCCACCTTTATCACTCCATTCTCGATTTTTACAGGGTAGTAATCCAGTGGTCTCACCGCAGGTGCCGTAAGCACCTCTCCTCGTTCATCAAAAGTCGATCCATGGCAGGGACATATAAATTGTTTCTTTTCGACATTCCATGGCAGTGTACATCCTAGGTGGGTGCAGGTTCGTGACAGAGCTATCAAACGACCATCCTCAAGGCAGGATAAAAAAAACCGACCTTGAGGAACAGCTGTTACCTGACCTGGTATGAACTGAGTCATCTCTCCTACGTCGATAATCTGGACCGAGTTGCTTGCGGCTCCTTCCTTTCTTTTTGCGCGAAGGATCAAACTGATCAACCAGCCTCCTTCCAGTATCGCAAGAGCGACTAATCCTGCCCAAATTCGGCCAAACACGGAACGTCGACCTAACGTAGGAACGTCCTGACTTTCCTGCTTCATATGTTTTTCACACATAACGTATTCGTTTACCCTGGCAAGACAAGAGACATCCCTGGACCACGGAAAAAGACACCGACAACTGTCAGGCCTATTGCAACAGCTACCGTAAACATAACGATACCCATGGCAGCTTTTGCCCTTCTACAACCACCTTTACCTCTCCATGCAGCATACCATGCAACCATTAATAGAACATACCCGCTATATGGGAGTATCCCTCGGTACAACAGGGTATTGTCAGGATTCGAAACAACGTCAGGTAAAAAATGATCAACCAGTACAGCGAAGATGACACAGCAGAAGCCTGCTGCCACTGACCAGCAGGCAATCCAGACGCCGTTGCCGCCACCGAACCAGACGCCACCGGGAAGAGTCGCATTTTTCCAGTAGGGCAAAAACAAAAACACACTCACCAAGGTTGCGGGAACAATGCAAACAGCAAAAACCGGATGTATGTGGAGAAGAAGCTCCTGTAACCCCATAAAGTACCATGCTGCTTTGGCAGGATTCGGGCTCTCCCCTGGATTTGCTTCATTGCCTAGAGGCGCATCGACAAGGGCTGAATAAAGACACACTACAGCAAGTAAACCAAGAGCAAAGGCTATTTCGCGACGAATGAGGTGTGGTCGCACTAAAACCATCTCATCCCTGCTTCTGGAAACGTTTTCTCTACGGATAAGTCCGCCGGCTTTACGGATCAGCCAAAAGTGACGGAAGACAAAATACACTATGAGAGCAGGAAGGACACCTACATGCAGCGCAAAAAAAACACTTAGCGTTTGTTGCCCGACATCCTGACCGCCTCGGAGTAACTCCGCCAGAGACCCGCCAACGACAGGGACATACATCATCATGGAAGTAAAAATTGTAACGGCCCAGTAGGCCAGCTGGTCCCAGGGCAACAAATACCCGGTGAAGTTCATAAAAAGGACGGAGAGCAACAGTACTATTCCAATACACCAATTATAACGCCTTCCCTCGGTCAAGGCTCCTGTCAGCAGTACACGCAACATATGGAGGAAGGTGACAACGACCAGCAGATTACCGCACCAATGATGAATATTCCTTATAAAACCAGCCGGATTACCGCGGGTATACATTTTCACTACAGACGTATAGGCACCAGGAATCTCTGTTGAATAGGACAACAACTGGATAACACCTGACGTAAAAAGTGCGACAAGCAAGGTGACGGACATGCCGCCCAAACCAAAGCTCAATGTGAAACGAATGGTATCGACATGAACTTTACGGGGATGGATATGTAAAAGAAATGCGGTTAATGACCGACTCTTTCCATCTGTTTTACTGAGCATGAACACTCATAGCTTTCTTCAACAACATTGCCACCTACTCCCACTTGTCACTTGGTTTTTAGTAACTGTTCAGCAGCACCCCACGGAGTCTGCGCTTACCTCTGCGCACGATCATGCAGGAAAATAGAGCATTACTATAGTCATCCAGCCTGCTTGTACGTATCTGCAGCACTGCTGAACAGTTACAGATCGGGGTCAAGGCGAG
>JAUVLX010000331.1 GCA_030600525.1 Desulfobulbus sp.
AGCTCCCATACTGCTTGCTGCAGTCGTGCTTGAAGCTCATTGTAACGGCTTACAATTTTCCGATCATCTACCTGCATCAACAGCGTACCTGCAGTAACCCGTTGTCCTTCCTGAACCACTATCTCTAGAATGGCTTCACTGGGTGGAGTGCGGTTGTTTACTCGATCCCACTCCAGGATTCCAAGAGCCTGATCAGCCTCTCTGCGACACCCCAGCAGACAAAGCATGGTTACCGACAGTATCAGAATATGTTTCATGCCCACATCCACCATGATTTACGCCCCGTTTCTGCCAAAAAAAGAATAATATCAGGTAACTATTCAGCGAACAACAAATAACCTCGCCTTAACCCTGATCTGTAACTGTTCAGCAGTGCTCCAGATGCGTACAAGCAGGCTGGATAACTATAGTAATGCTATGTTTCCCTGCCTGATCGTGCGCAGAGGTAAGCGCAGACTCCGTGGGGTGCTGCTGGGTAGTTACAAATTCAGGAAAACAGCCAAGGCGTTACCTGGCGACGCTGTGCTTCATAGGCCAGGATAGCATCTTTTTTCTCCAAAGTGAGACCGATATCATCCAAACCATTTAAAAGACAGTGCTTTCGAAATGCGTCTACTTTAAAAGTTACAATCTCTCCACTTGGTTTTCTTATCTGCTGGCTCTCCAAATCCACTTCCAGGGTATAGCCTGGAGCTGCATACATCTCGGCAAAAAGAGCTGCAACCATCTGTTCCGGCTGCACAATTGGCAACATACCGTTTTTAAAACAGTTATTAAAAAATATATCTGCAAAACTCGGAGCAATGATTACCCGAATGCCATAGCCGAGCAACGCCCACGGTGCATGCTCCCGGCTAGAACCGCAACCAAAATTTTCCCTGGCAACAAGAATCGAAGCACCTTGATAACGCTTTTGATTTAAAGCAAAATCAGAATTGAGTGGCCGGTTGCTGTTGTCCATTCCAGGTTGTCCTTCATCCATGTAGCGAAGGGTATCAAACAGGTTGGGACCGAATCCGGTCCGTTTAATGGATTTTAAAAACTGTTTAGGGATAATAAGATCTGTATCCACATTAGCCCGGTCCATGGGGGCAACAATCCCTTTTTGCAAGGTAAACGGTTCCATTACTTTTCCCCCTTCCATGTTCTGATGTCCACAAAGTGTCCTGCAATTGCTGCGGAAGCCGCCATTATAGGGCTAACAAGATGAGTACGCCCTCCAAAGCCTTGACGCCCCTCAAAATTACGATTGGAAGTGGAGGCACAATGTTCGCCTTTACCTAATTTATCCTCGTTCATGGCAAGGCACATGGAACAACCCGGCTCACGCCACTCAAAACCGGCCTCCTTGAAGACCGTATCCAACCCTTCCTGCTCAGCCTGTTTTTTTACCAGACCAGACCCTGGTACTACCATGGCCTGTTTAATGGTTGTTGCAACCCTGTGCCCTTTCACCACTTCTGCTGCGGCACGAAGGTCTTCAATACGGGAGTTGGTGCACGATCCGATAAAAACACGATCCAGTTTTATGTCGATCATCTTCTGGTCAGCCTTAAGCCCCATATAGTTGAGAGCATTGGTGATCCCTTCAGCCTGGGTTTCTGTCTGGGCCTTCTCTGGGTCAGGGACCGTACCTGTTACTCCAGTCACCATCTCAGGAGATGTTCCCCAGCTCACCTGCGGTTCAATCACGGCCGCATCAATAGCGATCACTTTGTCAAACTCCGCATCGTCGTCGGACACCAGCTGCTGCCAATAGGCCTTAGCCTGTTCCCACATTGCACCCTTAGGGGCGAAAGGCTTATTTTCCACATAGGCTAAGGTCTTTTCATCGACTGCTACCAAACCGGCTCGTGCTCCAGCCTCAATTGCCATGTTGCATACTGTCATCCGGCCTTCCATTGAAAGTGAACGAATGGTTGATCCACCAAACTCAATGGTATAGCCTGTCCCGCCAGCTGTACCTATGTGACCGATAATATAAAGAACCAGGTCTTTCGCAGTCACCCCGGGTCCGAGCTTCCCCTCAACCTTAATCAGCATATTCTTCATTTTTTTCTGAAGAAGACACTGGGTTGCCAGAACATGCTCCACCTCAGAGGTGCCAATCCCCTGGGCCAAGGCACCAAGAGCACCGTGGGTCGAAGTATGCGAATCACCACAGACGATGGTCATTCCCGGCAGAGTTACCCCCTGTTCCGGTCCCATGACATGAACAATACCCTGACGCTCATCGTCCATGCCAAATTCACGGATATTAAATAAACGACAGTTCTCATCAAGAGTCTGTACCTGAAGTCGTGATATGGGATCCTGAATACCATCGATCCCAGAACTTCTTTCAGCAAATGAGGTCGGTACATTATGATCAGGGGTTGCCAGATTGGCTTCTGGGTTCCATGGTCCTCTCCCCTGCAGCCTCAGCCCTTCAAAAGCCTGGGGTGATGTCACCTCATGGAGCAAGTGGCGATCAATATAAATAAGCGAGGTACCGTCAGGCTGTTTTTCCACCAGATGCGCTTCCCACAATTTATCATACAAAGTTTTTCGAGCCATTACGGATATGCCTCCATGGATATGATGTTGTTTTTCTCTCTTCTGTTCATTTTATTTTCCTTGTGCGCCCCTTATATTGTACTCGCCTCTCTCCGCTTACGATCAGCAGCACCCTTTTACAATATTCCGCCCAAACAATGCATTTATCCATTTGGCGATAATATAAGCAGCACATCCAACCCCGGGATCCACGGTTATAGCACCAGTAGGACAATTGGCCTGACAAGCACCGCACTCCATGCAGAGATCCGTATCGGTTATACACGCTTTTCGTTGATCAAGATGCAAGATCCGGTGCGGGCAGACCACAACACAGATCCCGCACCCAATGCATGCCTCCTGATCAAGCTGCAAGGTAGCTGTTCCTTCTATATACCTGAAATTATCCACACGACCTCCCGCTTGTTCCTAGATCATAAAAGGACTTAACAACCATAAAATCATTGCTCCGGCCGCACATATGCCCTGAACAATAAGCCCTCTTTTCATTTCGTATTCCACTCCACTGGGTGAGGTATAAGGAGTTGATCCGGTAAAATTCATTGCCAGGTAAGAACTGACAGCAATGGGCCATAGCATCATGGCAACTTTTTCCAAACCGTTAAGGACAGTATCAAATCCCCACAGACAACACAACCCGACCAACAGGCCAGGAAAAAGCCCTTTAATCCAAAACTGACGACCAGGAAGCCATGGCAAAAAAATAGGCACCACCAAAGCGCCACTGAAAACAGCAGCCAGTGTCATTATCATAAAAATCACACCACGATCAAACATGGCTGCAGCAGAGAAGACATCCGGTCCTATCCCAGAAAGCACAAACCCGACAAACAAAATAATCAGCAGCTGTTTGGTCAGCAGGTAGAACTCGACTGGTACAAGAACCATTCTTTCTACCATGGAAAATGTCACCGTACGCATTGCCTCGTCAGCCTGATTCCCATTGGCAATAAACTCCTGCAGTGCACCTGCCCGTACCGGACCGAAAACCACTGTAAACCCGCTTTGTTTTTTGACCTCATGAGCACTTACTGCGGTGGCTGCCAGCTGGGGAACGATGAGCTGCTGGTGGGTAACCAGTTTTTGTATCTGGTAACGCTCAAGGCTCATCACTATTTCTTGGGTGGAAAATGTTTGTTTACCTGCTGCACACCATACATTTATCCCCCTTGTATCAAGCACCAAAATCCACGCAGATAAACCAGCCAACTGAAAGCGAAGGGTATCAAAAGATAACTTATAATTTGCAGATACA
>JAUVLX010000217.1 GCA_030600525.1 Desulfobulbus sp.
GAAATCAAGGTGCGAGAAAAAATAAGCAAGATACGTCAGAGCAGCGTTGACGAGACACTCTGTATAATTAGGCACTTTTCCATTAAAAGCAAGGGTATACTGCGAACAGGCTGCACCTGCGTATTGGCGCAAAAAACCTTCCTACTCTGCAAAACACCCAAATGGCATCCGCAGACCTCAACTGCTCCACACCGTGACACCGCCCTAAAATCACAGACAATTTATTGGACTTTCCCCACACTCTTCCTTATAGTTCGACAGCGTCTGACCAGTTAATATTTTCTAACTCAGCTCAACCTGCGGGTGTCTCCCGGTGCATACGCCATCTCTACCCCAAAATGGCATATCCCCATTCACCCCATTTTCAACATATGCGAGGTATTATGTTCGACAAGCGGTTATCGCTGATTGCTTTTGCATCCCTGCTTCTGCTCCCCCTGTGGGGGCACCAGGCCCAGGCACAAACGACCCAACAGACTCTCTGGACCACCCAGGAAGCCGTCCGCTATGCAATAAAGAACAGTCCTGATGCCCAGGCAGCGCAGCACCGTATCGAATCTGCCCAGGCAGACATCAAACGGGCCCAGGCAGCTTTCTATCCGCAACTCAGCGTGGCTGGGGAGTATGCCAGGACCAACAACCCGATGTACTCCTTTGGCAACATTCTCAACCAGGGCGTTTTCTCAAACTCGATTGATTTCAACCAGCCAGGGCTAACCGACAATCTCCAGCTTAAAGCACTCCTTGCCTATCGATTCTATAACGGCGGCAGTGACCAGGCCGGGCTTGATATGGCTCACCACCGGCAGCAGGCAACCGAACTCCAGCAGCAATCCCTCCATTCCAATCTTGGATATGCTGTAGTTCGCGTCTTTTTCACCATTGTCCAGGCCGAAGAAACCGTCCAGGCAAGAAAATCTGCAGTAGCCTCTCTGGCAGCCTCACTTAAGGTTGCCCAGGCACGCTTTGACGAGGGCGACCTGCTCAAGGAAGAGTTGCTCAACCTCCAGGTCCAGCATTCACTTGCCCGTGAAAATCTTATCCAGACCCAACACGGTCTGGCACTGGCCAGACGCGGTTTCCTGAACCTGCTTGGGCTGACCAAAGGTGACCCTGAGATTGACCTCTCTGGTAGTACGTTCCAGCAAGTCCCTGACAATCCTGACTTTCATCAAAGGCCGGAAATCCATGCCATGAAGGCTGTTGTTGCATCTTTTGAAGACGGGGTTCGCAAATCAATGGCTGGTTACTACCCAACAGCAGATGCCTTTGGTTCCTATCAGGTTGATAAGGGGTATGAGCTCGACGAGGGATCAGGTAATTCGTGGCTTGCCGGAGTACGGGTTAATATGTCCCTGTTTAACGGCCACCAGACTGGTGCAGAAGTTGAGCAGGCCAGAGCAAAACTTGCCGAAGCAAAAAAACAACTTCATAAAATGGAATTGTCCTATAATCTCGAGATCGAGGAGGCAGTGCTTGGATTGGAACAGGCCGAAAAACGAATCCAGGTCACCTCGCAGATGGTTGAATCAGCCGTAGAAAGCGCTCGTCTCTCAAGGGCCCGCTTTAAAGAAGGACTGCTCCTCTCCTCAGAGCTTATTGATACAGAAAACAGGCTAACCGACGTCAAGGTTCGTAACGCGCTGGCCAATGCCGAACACCGTATTGCTGTGGCCGATGTACGTCGTGCTGCAGGACTGATGCAGTATCCGGAATAGACACTAACCAGTACTCTTTTGAGCAAAGCAACCATCATGAAACCAACATATTTCTTTCCCTTAGTCTGCTTACTGGCGCTTCAAAGTCTCTCCCTCCCTGCAATTGCAGCAGAGAAGCAAGAGGCAAATCCAGTCGCGGTAACAACAGTACTTGCCAAAAAACTCAATATCCCGGCCCTTATCGAGGTGGTCGGCACCATTCAGGCGGTTGAAAGAGCGGCGATTGCCGCCAAGGTGACCGGAGCGATCATTGATGTGCCAGTTGTTCTTGGTTCGCGAGTTCAAAAAGGTGACCTGCTGGTCAAAATAAGTGCCGAAGAAATTACAGCGCAATTACGCCAGGCTGAAGCCCAACTCAAGCAAGCGAAACGCAACCTGGACCGCGAACAGAAACTGCTGAAAAAGCACGCCACCACCGCAGAAACCGTCAAGTCCATGCAGGACATGTACAATGTTGCCAGAGCTGGCTATCAGGAAGTACAAACCATGCTCAGCTACACAACCATCATTGCCCCCTTTGATGGAGTGGTAACAAAAAAACCAGCCCATCCCGGCGACCTTGCAACCCCCGGGGCAATACTGCTCCGCATTGAAAACGATCAACACCTGCAGGCGGTTACAGCGGTACCAGAAAGTCTGGTGCTCAGTATCCAGCCTGGAGCGCAACTGCAACTCACGGTCCCTTCTGCAGGCATCCTGACAAAAGGGGTGGTTGCAGAAGTGGCTCCCTCGATAGACTCAGCCTCCCGCACAGCACCGGTCACCATTGATCTCCAACCCAATGCCAATCTGCGGACCGGTCAGTTTGCCAGGGTTATGCTACCGGGCAAAGAGCGCCAAAGCCTGTTTGTTCCTCAGTCCGCTATCGTCCCTAAGGGCCAGCTTGACCGGGTCTTTGTAGTGGAAAACATGCGCGCCAGATTGCGAATTGTCCGCACAGGTGCGCATCATGATGGTATGATTGAAATACTCAGCGGCCTTGAGCCTGAAGAACAGGTTATCACCAGCAACAATACCCTTCTCGTCAACGGTCAGCCCCTGCAGATACTCCCATGAATGCTGAACACACACACAACCCAGGTTTTGCCGGTCGCCTTGCGGCTGCCTTTATCAACTCCAAGTTGACCCTCATCGGTATTGGTGCCTCGCTGTTGCTCGGCATGCTTGCCCTTACCCTGCTGCCCAGGGAGGAAGAACCGCAGATCAAAGTACCCATGATCGACGTCATGGTTTCCATGCCTGGTGCAAGCGCCAAGGAGGTTGAACAGCGGCTCTCCATCCCCATGGAAAAATTGCTCTACGAGCTGCCTGGAGTGGAGTATATTTACTCGACCTCCATGCCAGGCCAGTCCCTGCTGGTTGCCCGTTTCTACGTGGGGGAAAATCTGGAGAATTCTATTGTCCGGCTTAATCAAAAGCTGCAGACCAATTTCGACCGCATCCCCCACGGTGTCTCGCAGCCACTGATCAAACCACATACCATTGATGATGTGCCTGTTCTGGCGCTCACCTTTCACTCCAACACCTATGACCACTATACCCTGCGCAGGCTGGCAGCTGAAGTGGACGACACCATAAAAAACATCTTTGAAGTCGCCGAGACAACCCTTATCGGCGGCACCCGCAGGCAGGTACGGGTTCTTTTTGATCCCCTGCTACTCGCAGCCCGCAATATCACCCCCCAGCAACTCACCGCCCATTTGCAACAGGCCAACCGACAATCCTATTCCGGCACCCTGCAGTCCATGAACAAGGAGGTGCTGCTCCAGACCGGAACTTTTCTTGACTCGGCAGAGACCATTGGCAGAATCGTGATTGGGGTCTATGGCGGCAAGCCGGTCTATCTGGATGAAGTAGCCCAAATTATTGACGGACCGGAAGAACCCAAGTCCTATGTCCTTTTCGGCGATAAAAACCATGCCGAAACAGAGGCGGCAGTGACCCTGTCGGTTGCCAAACGCCCCGGAGCCAATGCCGTCCATGTGGTTGAGACAGTACTGGAAAAAGTGGAGAGCCTCAAAGGAAGTCTCATCCCCGAAGACATCAGCATCACCGTTACCCGTGATTACGGGGAAACAGCTGCAGAAAAATCCAATGAGCTGCTCCTCCATATGGGCATCGCCGTATTCGGGGTCGCTGTACTAATTCTCTTTTTTCTTGGCTGGCGCGAATCCATCATCGTCATGCTTGCTATCCCGTCAACGCTTTCTTTAACCCTGCTGCTTTTCTATCTCTATGGATATACGCTTAACCGGATAACCCTTTTTGCCCTTATCTTTTCCATCGGCATTCTAGTTGACGATGCGATTGTGGTGGTGGAAAACATTGTCCGCCATATGCGCCTGCCGGAAAGCAGGAACCACTCTTTCAAAGACATTGCCATTGCCGCAGTGATCGAGGTCGGCAATCCCACTATTCTCGCCACCTGGGCGGTAATCGCCGCTATCCTCCCCATGGCCTTTGTCGGTGGCCTGATGGGACCATACATGCGCCCGATCCCCATCGGTGCCTCGGCAGCAATGATCTTTTCGCTGCTGATCGCCTTTACTGTAACCCCATGGGCATCCATCCGAATCCTTAAGCGCCGCAAGGCTACCAAAGATGCAACAGGTCACGATCCTGACCACGCGCCTGATGATTTTTTCACCCGGCTCTACCACCGGATAATGGACCCGTTGCTTGCAAGCTCACTGTGGCGGATGGTCTTCTTTGTATCCATTCTCTGCCTGCTGGGCGGATCTTTTACCATGGTCTTCCTGGGCATGGTCAAGGTCAAGATGCTCCCCTTTGACAACAAGTCCGAGTTCCAGGTCATCCTCGACATGCCCGAGGGAGGCACCCTGGAATATACAACCAGGGCAGCAATGGAAATGGCCGAGGTCATCGGCAGGGAACCGGAAGTGGTTAACTATCAAATCTACGCAGGTACTTCCTCCCCTTATAACTTTAACGGTCTGGTCCGCCACTATTTCATGCGTTCCGGTCCTACAGTGGCCGATATCCAGGTAAACCTGGTCCCCAAACATGACCGTGATACCCAAAGCCATGACATTGCTAAACGAATTCGTCCTGCTATTGCTGCCATAGCTGCAAAATATAATGCAGCCGTTGCCGTGGCTGAAGTCCCCCCCGGACCGCCCGTCCTGCAGACATTAGTTGCCGAAATCTACGGGCCAACAGCACACGACAGGCAAAAACTTGCAGCCGAGGTAAAAGGTATTTTTGCATCCACCGAAGGCGTGGTGGATATTGACTGGTACAGGGAAAAGGATCGAGACAAAACCATCATCACGGTGGATAAGGAAAAGGCGGCCCTGCATGGTATTTCCGAGGCTGACATCACCCATGCGGTACAGATGGGGCTTAACGGAACATCCGTAGATCTCTTTCACCAGCCCCGCGACAAGGAGGAAATCAACATTATCCTCCAATTGCCCAAGTCCCAGCGGGCAAGAATAGATACTCTGCTTAATATCGCCATCCGTTCTGCCACCAACCCCAGCGCACCACTCATCCCTCTACGAGAGTTGGTGAGCGTCAGCAAGGCCCCGGTTGACCAGCCGATTTACAGAAAAAACCTACGCCCGGTGATTTACGTAACCGGAGATGTGGCCGGCGCAGCAGAAAGCCCGCTCTACCCTATTTTAAAAATGAACAACCGGCTTAAGGAGCTGCAGGCAAAAGACTTTGGCGGCCTGGGCGGCAATGTCCGGCTCTACAATCTCAAGCAGCCCTTTCTTGAAACCGAACCGGCCATTAAATGGGACGGCGAATGGCATATCACCCTGGAGGTCTTTCGTGATCTGGGCCTTGCTTTTTGCGTGGTAATGGTGCTCATTTACATGCTCATGGTTGGCTGGTTCAAGGACTATATCACCCCGTTGGTGGTGATGGCAGCAATCCCGTTCTCACTTATCGGTATCCTGCCTGCCCACTGGGGCCTTGATGCTTTTTTTACAGCCACCTCCATGATCGGGTTTATGGCCGGAGCCGGGATCGTTGTCCGAAACTCGATCATCCTGGTCGATTTTATTGAACTGCGCCTCAGCCATGGCCTGCCCCTGGCCGAGGCCGTGGTAGAAGCCGGGGCGATCCGATTCCGTCCCATGCTGCTGACTGCACTAGCCGTGGTTATTGGTGCATCTGTTATCCTGGCAGATCCAATCTTCCAGGGGCTGGCCATCTCGCTCATGTTTGGCGAAATCGCCTCACTGTTGATCAGCAGGATGGCTGTGCCGGTACTCTACTATATGGTTAAATCCAAAACGATCTAAAACTAGATCAGACAAGAGGCAACAACGTGTTTGGAATTGATAACTACCCCGGGTTTATTATGGCAGGCATTCTGCTTAATATAGCCCCGGGAACCGATACCTTTTATATTATCAGCCGCAGCATCAGCCAAGGCACCAAGGCTGGTGTCGTCTCAGCGCTCGGTGTCTGTAGTGGAGCTGTCTG
>JAUVLX010000194.1 GCA_030600525.1 Desulfobulbus sp.
TCCGAAAGCGATATCGATTATGTTCTTGGTGTACAGCATCAACAGCGTATAAAAACATGCCAATTAAATGAACAGTTGGCTGATGAAGAGACCCTGGAGGTCAAGGGTGAGGTGTTTGATGTGTTACCTGCAGAACTCACCATTAACCGAAAAATAATTAAAAGGGTACATGCATTGGTAAACACGTTGGCCGAAGAGTACCGTAACCAACAAAAAGTGCCTGAGGCACTGGTTGAGCTGGAAGGGGTGTGTCGTGCATTACAAAGTGTTCTTGCAAATGTTATAGTCCCGAAACTCAAAAGAGTGGTCCATGACCTGGCCATCAAGACCAACAAAAAAGTGTATTTTTCGGTAAAGGGTGCAAGTGGTGAAGTGGATGGTGAGCTTATAACTGCTCTTTATGAGCCATTGGTAGAATTGCTTGCAAATGGCATTGAGCATGGCCTGGAAACAGCAACTGAGCGTAAGGAGCAGGGCAAAAAAGGGAAAGGCAATCTGAGGTTGTTTTTTTTTAAAAAGGCCGATGAGTTGTGGGTGAGTGTAGAGGATGATGGTCTTGGGTTTGACGTTGATCAACTTGTTGGAATTGCAGTGAAACGAGGTATGGTGCCAGCTGAGAAACAACAACCTTTAAGTAATCGTGAGATAGTAAAACTTGTGGTAAAAGAGGGCCTCAGTATCAAAAAACAGACCACCGGAGTCCCTAAGTGCAAATCGGGATTGGAGGTAGTAAGAAAAGGACTGGAAAGGTTGCAGGGAAAGGTAGAAATTCTCTCTTTGCCTGGGAAGGGAACCCGAGTTACCTTGCACATACCCTGTAATGGCCATTGAGCACGTGGAGCTGGCCCTTTTACTTTGTTGGTCGTTTTGGGTTATTTGTCCTTGTGTTGTTATCTCCTTAATGTTGGGTGGTTTATTTGATATTGTACGTTTGTGTAGATGTGAGTTTAAGTGAAAAAAACATTATTTGCGGTCGAGTTGGTGAAGAAAACTTGATTTCCTTGATTTCGACTTGATATGATAGGGGACATACAGATTGTGTCTGGTCAGAAATGAGAATTTAAGTTTGAGAGTAGGTAAGCGCAGTATGCCGAGGCAGGCGGAAAATTTTACCATAGACATATAATGAATATTTCGAGGATAAAATTTTGAGCATAACGCCACTCTCGGACCTAAATACCATTTATGGACAGCACTAGAGAGCTTTTGGATATCCAGCCACTGATAACAGGGTTGGATTTATTATTGAGTACTTCTTGTGGAGAAACGAACGATGGCAAAAAATATATTACTTGTAGATGACTCAAGCACAATGCGAAAAATTATCACTCGTTCTTTGCGGCAAGCCGGGCTTGACTTTGGCGAGATATTTGAGGCCAGTGATGGGCAGGAAGCCTTGGATGTGCTGGAAAAAGAGCATGTTGATATTGTGCTCAGCGACATCAACATGCCCAATATGAACGGAATTGAATTTTTAAGAGAAAAAGCCAATCGAGACGCTATAAAAGATATCCCTGTATTTATGATTTCCACTGAGACAGGTGATGATATCATTGGCGAAGCGAAGAGCTTAGGAGCCGTTGGAGCTCTAAAAAAACCTTTTACACCTGATAAGGTAAGCGAAGTTCTCGGACCACTGGTTTAAAAAATCTTTGCTTTCTCTCTGCTTTTTATAGAGGAGAGAGTAGAACTGTTCAGGTTTGGATTGAATAAACAGGAGGATTATTGGTGGGTTTTTCCGGTGAAATAGCAGCTAAACTGATTGCGTCGACAAACGAGATTTTTACAGGGATGGTAATGATGGAGATTGAAGCCATTGACCCTCCTGTGGAACCGCTTGGGCAGATGAAAAATTCAATAACAGGCATGATAGGCCTGGCAGGGATTTTTAAAGGGGTTTTGGCTATACATTTTACAAATGATATAGCTATGGCGGTTACCGGTAGCTTCCTCGGGCTTGATGTCGAAGAGATTAACGAAGATGTACATGATGCAGTCGGTGAGATTGCAAATATGTTGGGAGGCGACTTAAAGACAATACTCTCTGATAAAGGAAAGGATATTCAACTTTCACTTCCTTCTACCATCGGAGGAGAAGAATATGTTTTTAATTCCAGGGATTCGGGAGAGCAGTTGATCCTGTCTTTTAAAGTACCTGCAGGTGTGTTTTATATTGAAGTCCAATTGGAAAAATAATCATTGATTTTATGTAGTTATTCAGCAGCACCCCACGGAGTCTGCGCTTACCTCTGTACACGATCAAGCAGGAAAATAGAGTATTGCTTAGTTGTCAAGTGTTTGTACGTATTTGGAGCACTGCAGGATAGCTACAGGTCGAGGGTAAGGCGAGGTTAGTTGTTATTCGCTGAATAGGTACGATTTTGTTTAACTTGCGCCACAGGGAAGAGATTGGAATCTGATTTAGAGAAATATATCATTGAGTCGACAATGGAAATTTTTGAAACCATGGTCTTTATCCCCTTGCAGCCAGGGGAAAGGCACATGGGTAGCGACATCGACATGGGAGCTGATCTTGCCAGTTGTATAGGTCTGGCTGGTGATATTCGCGGCTTAATTGGTGTGCATTGTCCACTTGGCGTGGCAACCGGTATTACAGGTGCCATGCTTGGTTTGGAGGTTGATGAAATAGACGATGATGTCAAGGATGCCATTGGTGAGATTGCCAATATGATAGCCGGTGGGGTGAAAGTTGGCCTGGCTGGCAACAATAAAGATATCCAGTTGGCTGTGCCCACCACTGTCTGTGGTAAATCTCTTCGTATAGGAGGGCCCGCACGCGGTTCAAGCGTGGTAATTCCTTTTACTGTGGATGCGGGCACTTTTTATGTTGAAATGCGCTATATGCTGTCCTGATTAGTCCTTAATTATATTTATTTAGCTGTGATTGCTCGTTTTTTGTAAATAATTTATACCGATCAGTCGAAATAAATAGAAATAAGATGTTACACGCGTCGTCAAGGAGTAGGTGACGCGTTGTAGCACTTTTTGTTTTTCAGACGCATCATTTTTGAAGGTTTCCTGATGTCTGTTTTTGACAGATATTTTTTAAACTCAAGGTTGTACAACCGATACGATCAGATTTATGAAAGCCAGAGAGCGCATTGATAAAATAATGATGTCCTGCAGGGAGAGGATGCAGGAAGAAGTTACCGCATTATTGGGGAAAAGTATCAGGCTGGGCGACCTGCAGGCAGATGTTAAAACCAAAGAGGAGTTTTTTGAGGAGCCTGCCGGCAAGAGTGTGCTTGCCCATGTGCAACTTCAGGGTGACTTGGAGGGAGAGGGAGCTATTCTGGTCTCGCTGAAAGATGCAATTCGAATCGGTGGCTCACTTATTATGTTGCCCGAGACCGAGTTGCAAAGTGTTATTGCCGATGAAAAGTACACCGAGGAGTTAGAGGATTCTTACGGAGAGATTGCTAATATCATCTGTGGCTCCATCACCTCAACTGTTGACGAGCAGCATCCTAAGAATTTCAGGGTGGTCCGAACAGAACAAGAGGTTATTCTGCCTGTGAAGGTCGATATTGCCTCGGACCAGCCTTTTCCTGACGGTCATTATTATGTATGCTCCATTCCCATGGAAATGGATAATACGGAGATGGGGCAATTGTACCTGGTCTTTCCCGCTGCTCCGCTTGGGCTAGTAGAAGAAGAGGCCAGTGAGACAGTTCCTGCAGCAAAAGAGAGTAAAACGGAGACACCCGCAGCCAGTCCCGAAGAAAAAAATGAAGCCGATACTTCTCAGGAGCAGGTGCCACCTGTGGAGGAAGAGCATACAGTTGCAGATCCTGTCAAAGTCAGAAAAGAAGCTGTCACGAATCAGAAAATCGTAAGTAAATTATTGAAGGAGTGTTTTGATAAAATAGGGGAAGACGTAGGCGCACTTATTGGCAAGAATTTTGCTGTTGGTAAGCTTGAGGAGGGCCTCTTTACTAAAGAAGATCTGTTGGGCCAGCTAGGTGGAAAGCAGATGATGGCCCGCATGGATGTCCGAGGAGAAGGCACTGGGGAAGTTTTTATGTTTGCTCAAATTTCCTCAGCCGCATATCTTGGCGGTAGTCTAATCATGCTTCCTGAAAGTGAATTGAAAGAGACTGCCGCCCAGGAAGAACTGGGAGAAGATGCCCAGGATGCATACGAAGAAATCACCAATATCATTGCTGGGGTTTATACCGCTGTCTTTGAGGAGCAGTACCTGAAAAAAATCGGTTTTGTAAAGACTGCTACAGAAACCGTGATCCCGATAAAGATCGATCCTGAAAGTGATGAAACGCTGCCCAGTCAGATGTACTACCTTGCCTCAGGTGGAATGGAATTTGACGGTCAAGATTTAGGACTCCTCCATGTTGCCTTTCCTGCGGCCCTGTTTGAGTTGGAAGCGCTAGCGGTAAAAGAATCGTCTTCTGATGGCACAGATCTTGTTGCCCCTATCAGTCAAGATGATGGAGCTGCCAAGGTAGCGGAGCAAGAACACGCTCAGGTGAAAGCAGGACAAAAAACTCCTGAAAAGGTTGGCGTTAACCCAGACAGTGACAATGCCGCTACTGTTGTTGATGTGTTACTTTTCAGTGATGATGATACCGAGGTTGCCAACGTAGGAGAAGCTCTGCAGCAATTGGGCTACACATATAAGACACTCCATTTTAAAAGCTCGGTGAATAATTATTTGACCGGCTCTGTGCGATTGGTTTTTCTTGTAATGAAAGAAATAAGTGAACAGGGGTTTGGAGTTGCCATTAAAATCAGCAGCGCAGGGCGTCCTGTTCCTCTCATTGCAGCGGGGCCGGCATGGACGCGGACTTTGGTTATCAAGGCCGTAAAATATGGTGCGGTGGATATTCTGGTCACCCCTTCCACAGCTGAGGATATCAGGGAAAAGGTGGAGATGAATCTGAGTAAGATTGCTGCCTGAGCACTGTCAGGGCTCTGTCTTTAGTTCTTTCTTTTTAATCTTTTCAAGGAGGGTCGTTCTTTTAAGGTTAAGAATGCGGGCTGCTTCTTTTTTGTTACCTTCTGTCATCTTTAAAGCCTGGACTATAAGTTGGGTCTCAAAGTCATTCACCAGCGCATTGAAATCTATTCCTTCCTCCGGCCAGTTTTCCTCGGGCACCATCTGTGGTGGAGCGGCAAAGAGCTGTAACTGTTCAGGTTCAGGTGTATCGGATTCAGCTGAATTTGTATCCTGTCCTGGCACTATCTGCTGAGCCAGATCATTGCTACCGTTTCTATATTTTTCAGGAAGATCGCTGTGGCTGACATTGCTTCCACAGTGGAGAATGGTCATGTGTTGGACCAGGTTTTCGAGTTCTCTAACATTCCCCCGCCACATGAGGTTGGTCAGGGTCTGCATGGCTGCAAGGTCAAATCCAAGGACGCTTTTCTTTCTTATTTGTGCGTAGTTTTTAATGAAGTGTTCAATTAGGATCGGGATGTCATCCCTTCTCTCCCTGAGTGGAGGAATAGGAACCGGAACGACACTGAGGCGATAATACAGGTCTTCTCGAAATTTGCCTTCATTGACCAGTTTTTCGAGGTTTCTGTGGGTGGCGGCAATCACACGGACGTTTACCGGAATGGGTTTCAATCCTCCTACCGGTTCGAATTCTCGTTCCTGGAGTACGCGAAGCAGCTTTGCCTGTAAAACAGGTTTCATGTCACCTATTTCATCGAGAAAGAGTGATCCGTTATTCGCGTATTCTATTCTGCCTATTTTGGCGCCGGTTGCACCTGTGAATGCACCCTTGGTATATCCGAACAATTCACTTTCAAGCAAATCTTCGGGTATGGCAGCGCAATTGACAGGGACAAAATTGTTATCCTTTCTTGGGCTGTGCTTATGGATAGCCTTGGCAACCAGTTCTTTACCTGTACCAGACTCTCCTTGAATGAGAACAGTGCTCAGGTCGTCTTCAGCTAACATGGCTATCAGTTTGAAAAGCTCCTGCATGCAGCTACTTCTTCCGATGATGCCATAAAAGAGATCTTTTGCCATGATAGTTAAATGGGCATTTTGTCTGCAAGTTTACTGGTGGTACGGCGCATGTTAAGGCTTAGCAGTCGCATGATTTTTTTCAACAGGGTGACTCCCAGTGTCGGATATTTTTGAGTGAGAATATCAAAACCTTTTTTTGTCAAGATAATGACAACTGTGGGCTGTCTTGCTACAACACTGGCTGAACGAGGTGATTTATCAATAATGGACATCTCGCCAATGGTGTTGCCTTTACCCAGCCTGGCAATCACCCGAAAATCCCCTTTTGTTGTTTTTTTCAGTACATCTAACAGGCCTCGGACAACAAAGCACATGTAATCTCCCTTGTCTCCTTCGGAAAAGAGATAGTCCCCGCGAAGGATTTCCATATAGTTCATGTGTCTCGACAAGGTGTCAAGCTCATCCATTTTAAAGGCATCAAACAGGGGAAGGCTGAGAATGAGATCACGGGTTTTTTCTTCACTCTTCTTCAGTTTATGCTCGGCCATGGAGTTGGTCGTCCTACTGTGTAATTAATGTAAACTTTGAGTCGAGCCTTTTGCTAATGTAAGAGGACGTTTTATACTTTTACAAGATTACCATAGGAGAGTGTGCAATGACAAGCTGCAACAAAGAAAAGTGTCATTTTATTGACAAACGAATGGGGCAGAGATTATGCAGAGACGAGATGAGATACTCTGTGCAGGTACAACTTACGTTGCTGAAGAGGGCTAT
>JAUVLX010000067.1 GCA_030600525.1 Desulfobulbus sp.
ATAAGAATAGGGGAAAAGAAACATGTGAGACATTGTTGTTGACATGTTTAGTCGTTTGACTTAATAAGTGGGTCCTTTGTTTTTTAAAGTAGGTCGAATGTCTTCAGTGAAGGATGGATATGGCACAAACAACTAGAGAGCAGCTTGTTCTAGCAGGTGGCGAGCTTTTTGCCGAACATGGGTATGATGGGGTCAGTACCAGGGCCATTGCGGAAAAAGCAGGCGTCAACCTGGGTAGCATTCATTATCATTTTGGTAGCAAGGAGAACCTATACCTAGAGGCCTTTAGGCATGCTATGGCGGAGAAGCGATGTAATGGTTTTTTGGAAGTGCTGGAAGAGAATCCGATGCTGGCGGAACATCCTGCCGGTCAGGCCGAAATTATCCGTACCGCTGTCTATAGAAATTTTCATGAGTTTTTTAAACCGGACAAGCCAAGGTGGGAACGCCAGTTACTTATCCGTGAGATCGTTAATCCCTCATCAGCTATGCCGCTTTTAGTTGAGCATTTGTTTATACCAGACATGGAGAAAACCAGGGAATTTTACCGGAAGATTAAACCCGGAGCCGATGACAAAGAGGCAAACACGTGGATGGATATGCTCCATGCCCAGCTGGTATTTTATGCAGCAACTGAGCAGATATTTGAGCTGGCTCGAGGTGAGAAAATAACAGATGTCGCTTTTTACCGTGCAGCGGCAAAGACTGTTTCCAGGGCAATGATATTGCATCTTAACCTGCCTTTGCCAGAAGATTTAAAGCATTAATTTTATCCAAGAGAAAAAGTGATGAAGAAACGGAAAAATGTATTGCTGGTGATGGTGGCTTTGATGGCTATCGGAATGTTTACCTGGAAGGATTCCCTCTCAACCATAATGAGTGGGGAAGAGGTAGAAGCTGTTGAACAGCTCAAGGCCCTCAGGCCCGTGCCAACAGCACCTGTACAGGTGGTATCAGCAGTTGAAAGTCGTACTTTTCCTGGGTCTGTCAGGGCTAGTCGACGGGTTGAAATCGGTTTTTCAGTTGCTGGATTGCTGGAGGAATTAAACGTGCTGGAAGGGAAAAACATTACCAAGGGGGAGGTTTTGGCAAGGCTTGATCCCAGGGATTTTCAGCATGCACTGGATGCCTCGCTGGCATCATTTAATGATACGCAAAGGGCATCTGAAAGAGCCAAGAATCTTCATCTGCGAAAAGTTATCTCCAGGGCTAAATATGATACTGCCCAAACAGCGTATGAAGTAGCTGGTGCTGATTTAAAGTTAAAGAGAAAGGCGCTTGCTGACACTGTTCTTTATGCTCCTTTTGATGGGGTGGTTTCTAAACGATATGTGGAAAACTATGAACATGTCAAGGAACGCACCCCAGTGCTTGCATTTAAAGATTTGTCAATGATCGAGGTAGTCGCCAAGGTGCCGGAAAGGCTGATTGCCAATGGTGGTGTAGAGCAGTTTGATACCATTGCGGTAAAGTTTGATGCCAACCAGGAACTTTGGTTTCCAGCTGTGATAAGAGAATACAGTGTGCAGTCTGATCCGGCTTCACGAACGTATGAAGTGGTCGTGACCTTGTCTCCGCCTGGATCTCTGGAAATTCTACCAGGCATGACTGCAAGTGTCCGTCTGGAAAGTACTCTGGAATCAGTGGGGATGGCTTCCAGGTTCAGAGTTCCGGCGGAGTCTCTTGTTGGGGGAAATGATGGCAAATCATATGTATGGGTCATTCCTGCCAGCGGTGGTAATCCAAAGAAAACCGAGGTGGTCGTCGGTGCGATGACTAATAATGGCGTGGTCATCCTGGAGGGCCTTTCCGGTAAGGAGCAGGTGGCAACGGCAGCAGTACACACCCTCTTGGAAGAAATGCAGGTACGACCTGTGGCAGAAGGCAAAGAGGGACTTGACGGATGAGTTTGGTGCGTTATGCCCTTGAAAAGAGGGCCGTAATTCTTGTGTTGATAGTGTTTGTATTTATCGGCGGTTATCTTTCCTACGAGCGTTTGGGAAGGCTGGAAGATCCTGATTTTACTATCAAGGAAACTGTAATATATACCCTGTATCCGGGTGCTACTGCTGAAGAGGTGGAACTGGAGATAACCGAGCCGCTAGAAACGGCGATTCAGCAGCTGAAACAATTGGAAGAGGTCCGGTCCATATCGCGATCTGGTGTTTCAATTATTTACGCTGAGGTCCAGGACAAATACGACAAGGAGACCCTGCCCCAGGTGTGGGATGAGTTGCGGCGAAAAATCAATGACGCTGCCAGTGGTCTGCCGCCAGGCAGTTCTGCCCCTGTCATAAATGATGATTTTGGCGATGTGTATGGTATTTTTTTCGCCATAACCGGGGATGGGTATTCACAGCATGCACTCCAAGAAATTGCTGAAGACCTGCGCAAGGAGCTACTGCTTTGTGAGGATGTTGGACGGATCGATTTTTGGGGCATGCAGAAGGAGGTCGTCTATGTCGAGATAGACAGAGTCAAGTCCTCTCAACTCGGTATTCCGCCAGCCGCAATTTTCCAGACCATTAGCCAACAAAATACTGTCACCGACGCTGGCAAGGTTAAGGTCGGTCCCCAGGATGTGCGTCTGCGTGTGTCCGGTGACTACGGAGACGTACGGGATATTGGAGAGCAATTGATCCGGGCCGGGAATTCCGGGACCATGATTAGAATCAAGGATGTGGCAACCATTGAAAAAGGGTATCTCGATCCACCACAGCAGCTTTTACGTCGTGACGGGTTACCTGCAGTAGGGCTTGGTATTTCAACAGTTTCCGGCGGCAATGTCGTCACCATGGGTGATGCGGTTAAGGAAAAACTGGCTGAGCTTGAATCTCGACTACCGGTTGGGGTAACGCTCAATGCCATTGCCTACCAGGCTGACACTGTCAATAAGGCAGTGAATGGGTTTGTTCTTAACCTTTTTGAAGCTGTTTTGATTGTGGTGGTGCTCCTCGTTATTTTTATGGGTGTGCGTGAAGGAATCATTATCGGTGGGGTGCTGCTTCTGACTATCCTGGCGACCTTCATCTGTATGTTGATCTTTGAAGTTAACCTACAGCGTATCTCTCTGGGAGCTCTTATTATTGCGCTGGGGATGCTGGTGGATAACGCCATTGTGGTTGCCGAGGGGATTGTGATTAAACATCAACTGGGGATTGCCAAGAAGGAGGCCGCAATACAGACCGTTGCCGAAACCCAGTGGCCGTTGCTGGGCGCTACGATTATTGCCACCCTTGCCTTTGCGGCTATTTCGCTTTCTAAAGACGTAACTGGTGAGTTTCTGGGTAGCCTGTTTCAGGTCATCGGCCTATCGTTGATGCTCAGTTGGGTATTCGCGGTAACAGTGGTGCCTTACCTCTGTGTTATTTGTCTCCCTGAACACTCGAAAAAGGAGGGAGCATTGTATGATAACGTCTTTTTTCGTGGTTACCGAGTGTTTTTACGGGCTTGTATCAACTTCCGTTGGCTGACTATTTCTGCAGTTATCGGCATGCTTGCCCTTGCCATTTATGGCTTTGGGTTTGTGGATCATAATTTTTTCCCCAACTCACCGCGGCCCCAGTTTACCATTGATATGACCCTTCCGGAAGGCACCCATATAGAGGAAACTGCTTCCGAGTTGGGGGAACTTGAATCTTACATAGCCACTTTGGAGGGTGTGACCGATGTCACTACCTTTATTGGGGGGGGGCACTCCGCTTTATTTTGACCTATTCGCCGGAAATGCCAAACAGTAGTTATGGGCAACTCCTGGTATCTGTATCGGATTATCGTTTGAGCGCCAAACTTATACCTGAGGTGGCAGGTTATATTAATACCCATTTTCCTGATGCGGTGAGCAAGGTCGAAGCCTTCAAGCTCGGGCCGAGCAGCGAGGCGGTCGAAGCTCGCTTCATTGGGTCGGATATTGAAGTGTTACGTGATTTGGCAGACCAGGCAAAGGTCATTATGTGGAAGCATGAAAATACCAATACGGTCCAGTCTGACTGGGCAGATAAGGTAAAAGTGGCTTCCATCAACATGGCCGCAACACGTTCACGTGAGATTGGTGTTACCCGACCGGAGATAGCAACTGCATTGGCTGTAAATTTTTCGGGAACAGTGACTGGATTGTACCGTGAAGGGGAAGATCTGCTGCCAATTATTGTCAGGCAGCCGCTGGCACAACGGTCAGGAATAGACAATCTGAATGAGGTTATGGTGTGGAGTGATGTGGCTGGGCAGGCTATACCTATCGATCAGGTGGTCAATGACAGTCCGACTCAGTGGGAAGATCCGGTCATTCAGCGCCGGAACAGGATGCGGACCATAACCGTATCGTGTCAGCAGGTGGAAGGTACGGCAGATGCTCTGTTTAGGGAGCTTCGCTCAGACATTGAGGCCATTGATCTACCTCAGGGCTATGTTCTTGAGTGGGGAGGGGAATATGAAAGTTCCGGTGATGCCAATCGGAAATTGATGTCCAAAGTGCCGCTGGCATTTGCAGTTATGTTTTTTATCTCGGTTATGCTTTTTAATACATTGCGCCATCCTGTTATTATTTTCCTTGGCCTGCCATTGGCCTTGATTGGCGTTGCTGCCGGTTTGCTTATTTTTGAGCAGCCTTTCGGCTTTATGGCCTTGCTTGGCTTTTTGAGTCTGTCCGGGATGTTGATGAAAAATGAAATTGTTTTGTTGGATCAGATAAATATCGAACTGGCTGCAGGCAAACATCCATATCAGGCAGTAATTGATTCAGCTGTCAGTCGTGTTCGGCCTGTTTCCATGGCAGCATTTACTACTGTTTTGGGCATGATTCCTCTGCTGTGGGATGCGTTTTTTGCTGCTATGGCGGTTACTATAATGGGGGGGCTGACCTTTGCGACGGTGTTGACGCTGGTGGTTGTTCCTGTCCTCTATTGTACTTTTTTTAAAATTTCAGAACAGATGGACGTTCGGGTCGGTAGCCGTGCACAAGTGCAGCAGGATGGCGGTAACTGTCTGGTTTCTGCTACAAATTAGCATCGGTGACGAAATTACGGTGGGTCTGTCCCAAGGGATCACTGCTTTTGTGAGGTAAAGATGAAAAAAAATGATACAGGCTACAGCGTGATTGTCTGCGACAGGTGTCAACGGCGTGTCGGGATAGAGCGGATAAATCTCCTCCCTGGAAGTGTCTTATGTTGGAGATGCCTCATTGTGCGAACGATTATGTCGGTGCTGAAAAGTGGAGTAACATCAGTTGATCACCAAAAAGAAAGGCTTGTCGGTTAACGGTTTTTTTTTGGTGTGATAATTGCTTTTCTAAAATACGTCCAGATAAATGCTGGTGCAACAATAAACAACTGCCAGCGATTGATTTTTACAGCTAAAATAAAAGGATTTTTATGAAAACAAGGCTCATGGCATTGGTGATAGTTGTAGCGGGGTGTTTGTGGTGTGGCCCACATGATAGTGCACTAGCACTCCCGGATCCGACAGAGCAGTTACGCCCTCTTGTCGCTCAAATCATACAGGTGTTGGGCGATTCCGTGGTTGAAGAATCAGCTGAGAAGAAGGTCGATCGTGCCATGGAGGTGGCAAAAGAGGGGTTTGATTTCAGAGAGATGTCAAAGCGAGTGCTTGGCAGGCATTGGAAGAAACTCTCGAGTGAGGAGCAAGAACAATTTGTAGAATTGTTTACCGAACTGTTGAAGTATGCCTATGTCAGCCAAATGGACAACTATACAAGCCAAAAGGTCGAATACGGCAAACAGCGCATCAAGGGAAAGCGGGCTCAAGTGCAGACGGTGTTGGTTGATGGAGCCAGAAAAATTCCGGTTTCTTATATTATGATGCTCCGGGGCGAGCAGTGGAAGGTCTATGATGTGGTTGTGGAAGGCGTCAGTCTGATCCGTAATTATCTTGAACAGTTTCAGGAAATTTTACGCAAAGACGACTTTGGAAGTCTGACCCAGCAGCTTAAAAATAAAATTGTCGAATTTCAGGGAAGTGAGACTGTCGGTTAGGGAAAGTGGCAAAGCATTACAGCTTTGGAATAAGCTGCAGTGCTTTGCTACGGGAATGCTCTGCCGAGAAGGCCTTATGTCGGGGCCTGATGGTGGGTGAGTATGGAAGATGCGGTGAAAGACGTTACCGATTATTGTTGACTGCCTTTTTTGGCTTGCACAAAGTGGGCGGCAGCCAGTGCTGCTGTGGCCCCTTCTCCTGCGGCAACAACGATTTGTTTGGCGTATTTTTGCCGTAAGTCTCCAATCACATAAATGCCGGGCATGGTTGTTTCTCCTTTACAGTCTGTCATGACAAAACCATCAGCGTCCATTGGCGTTCCCGCAGGGATCAGCTGGTTGTTGGGGTTAAAGCCAACAAAAACAAAAATACCGTCTGTCGCTAAGCGGCTCTCTTTATTGGTGAGCGTGTTTTGTAGTTCTACCTCCGAAACACCCGTGTCATCAGCATTTACTTTTGTTACGATGGTATTCCACAGTATTTCTATCTTTGATTCCGCTTTTATCCGTTGCTGCAGGATCATTCCTGCTCGCAGTTCGTCTCTACGGTGGACGAGGTAGACCTTTTTGGCGAGTTTAGCCAGATAGAGTGATTCTTCAGTGGCAGAATCACCGCCGCCAACAACTACTACTGTTTTATTGCGGAAGAAAAAACCGTCGCAAATCGCACAGTAGGAAACACCTTTCCCATAGTATTTATCCTCACCAGGGATGTTGAGTTTTTTCGGGCTACCTCCAACGGCAATGATGACGGTATGCGCCGGATACACGTCGCCATTAGCAAGGCGCACGGTGTGGTGTTCCAGGCCCGGTTCCACTGCGGTAACTTCTTCTTGGACAATATTGAGATCATAGGCTTGGGCATGGCTGAGAAAGTTATCAGCCAGTTCCTGGCCGGTAATGTTTTCAATACCTGGCCAGTTTTCTATGGTATCAGTCGATCCCATCTGCCCACCAGGTAATCCTTTTTCAATCAGCACGGTTTTCAGTGCAGCACGCTGGGCGTAGATACCGGCCGTAAGTCCACCCGGTCCTCCGCCAATAATAACGACGTCGTGCATTTCTTTCTGTGTCATATTTTTTTCCAGGTTTATTTTTGCTCAGGGATCCCGAGACGTTTAAGAATTGTGGTCATGGGACAAAATCCGGTAAAACCAAATTGAAGGAGATTCGCTCCCACAAAGGCGGTAAAAAACAGCCAGTAAGTGCTGACCCATACTCCCAGTGCGAGACTGATGAGGATGAATAAACCCGCCATGACGTGAATCCAGTCATTGATTACCATGTGTGTACACTCCTTTTAAAAGTGTTAGGAGCTGTCCGTAGATAAGTTGGACAATATCGCGCTCATATTTAGGTTAGCTTTGGGTGATCTAATTGAACAAAGCCGCAGGCGTAGTTGTGCTACGTTGAGGACTTTGTGATTGCAGATCAGCCAAAGATGACCTGAAGATGCGATGCGAGATGTTCAAGTTATTTCCGGACAACTCCTTAGTGCAAAATATTAGTATTACACGCCTGGGTTTTTTGGAGGCGTAAAAGCTTCATTGAGGTCAGGCTTAGCTGCTTCTTCTGTGGGTGGAGACAGGGTAGCTTGTGTCTCATTACTCTTGTCTTCCTGTTCTCCCGCTCCTTGTTCTCTTTTTTCCTGAAAGGCAAGCAGTTCCTCTTTAAATAATGTGGTCTGCAACAGGCTACACAGAGGGGGGAGCAGCGTAAAGAACGTGATCCCTGCCATGAGCATAAATGAAATAGTTATGAATGCCGCTGTTTGCAATAAGCAATAGGCAGAAAAAATGGCTGGGGCGCATCCGAAAGTCACCGCTGCTAGGCTCCACATGAGTGGGAAAGAGCTGGCTGAAAACGGTTTTTCGATGTTCTCGTGCCAGCAGCCATGTTCTTTGATTGTTCTACTGAGTGAGTACAGCATCATTGAGGTAAGGGTGAAGGCAACAGGAAGCAGTATGATTACGGTTGCCATGGTAAAGGCACCTAGCTTCATTCCCAGTAATCCTATTGTCCCGTAAGTAAAGATGAGCATGTAGCTTGTGCATGTGAAAATGGACAGCCCGTAAACAGGAGAGTGTCGTATAAATGAAAATATGAGGCATCCTGCCGTCAGGCCCACTGCGGCCCATAGAAAGAGGGAAGATACGGCCTTCTCATTCCATGTTTTAAAACCGTAGGCTGGTCCGGTCCAATAATAATCCAATGGAAGGGGAGGAGGGAGGGTTTTGAAATAGGACGCAGCCGCTTGTGAGATTTTTTCTATGGCACTTGGCGAAGAACTTTTCAGGTAAAGGGTGAGAGTCGTTTGGGTCGCATCGGCAGTGATAAAGCGCGACAGATAATGTGTCGGCCGTTTTTCTTTAAAAGCAGCAAGGGTCTGATTAACGCTACCTATGGTTGTTGGTATTCGTTTGTACCCCGGGGCGCCCTCAAATAATGCCTGGTGCATTGTTTGTACAATATCCACTATTGATATGGTTTTGCCTACTTGAGGCATTTGTTCCAAAAACTTTTGCAAGTCTGCCAGGTAAGCAAGGACGGCTGGCCT
Source organism: Desulfobulbus sp. (assembly GCA_030600525.1). Lineage (GTDB taxonomy): Bacteria > Desulfobacterota > Desulfobulbia > Desulfobulbales > Desulfobulbaceae > Desulfogranum. The sequence continues at coordinate 8,548 of JAUVLX010000067.1, forward strand.
GAGAAAAACTTGTTGTTCGTTATCCAGATGGGCGAGGATATCCAGGGCTATCGACCAGCGGTTAATCTGTATGTCGTGCTCCAGTTGGAGCGCATTCATTTTTTGACGCCAAAGGCTGGTGAGTCTGTTTGAAAGTTCAAGGGCTGAATCCAGGTGGGCAGTGGTTTGTTCGATATCTTTTTCAAGTGTTGTGTAAAATGACGGTGCGTCGTCGAAGGCATTCTTCAGCCGGCCTGTCAGCCATTGCTGCACTTCATTTAGAGACCGTTTATCCACAGTTGCCGAGCATACAAGGTGGAGCTGGTCAATGCCGGCAAAGCGTTGACTGTTTTTTTGGGCTGCCTTTTGAACCCAATGTGTTTTTGCATACCACTGTACAGGGGGGGCATCAATTGTTGTCAGCATGATACCTGTCATCCCCAGGGCAAGGAAAATCGTATGGGGTGTTACCACGTACGGCCAATGATTGGCGCAGATATATGCCAGTTTTCTCGGGAGAGGGCTTTGGGTTGTATGCTTACTCAGGATAGCCAGCAAGCTGCTTGTTTTGTTATTGCTTTTTCCTTCTGAACGCCAAGACGGGGATAATATTATAAGTGTGGCGGGAACAGCCATTACGGTGGCGCAAAAAGCAAATAAAACCGCAAGCGCTGCGAAAAAACCTAAAAAACGAACAGTGCTGAGGGATGAGAAACACAGACAAAGGCAGGTGACCCCAGAAGCCAGGGAAATGAGCCAAAGCAGTGGCAGGAGGCTTTTCATCTCCTTACCTATAAAAGTGGTTGGTTCTGCTTTCTCGGGCAACGCGCTGTTAAGGAAGGCTATGAGCCAGATTGAGAAGAGGAGTGAAGTGCATGCTGCAGTCAACGGAGGGATAAAACTGAAAATATCTGCTGGCAACTGTACCAGGGTTTGCAATGCCAGGATGACCGAAGTAGAGCAAGCTACCGGAAGGATAACTACGCAGCTGTACCCAGAGGGGAACACCATCAAGAGTGAAATGGCAACAATGAGTGCCAGGCTGATGCATGTGAGAGGGATACTGTTTTTCTGTATTTCTCTGAAAAAGTTTTCTCTGGCAAACGATAACCCTGAAAAGAGCAGCTGGGGATGTTGGGGATCTTTGTTTACGGTAAGGTTTTGTAACTTTTGTTGTATTTTCTGGGTTTGGCCGCTTATCAGGCAGGGGAGGCGCAGGGCCATTGCTTTTCCGTCTTGGGAAACAAATGTGTTGCTCAGTAAGGGGGATTGCAGCGCCCGTTCAGCTGTCGCTTCTGTGAGTTGGGGAGTGTCAAGTGTGGCATCCAGAAACGGGGTAAGCTCAATCGCTCCAAGACCACCTGGAGCAACGAAGTCTATGTTGCCTGGAGCAAGGTAGTCGTTTGCAATAATCTGCGGAGAGGAACTTGTCACTGTTGCAAAAGGCTGAAGAGTTTGGTCAAGGGCAATGATAAATGATAAAGCAGTTGGGGCAAAGACACCTGCTTTATTCGAACTCGGGAGAATGCCAACCGTCAGTATCTCTTGAGCAGCCAGAGGTTGCTCGGAAGGCAATAGTTTTGTCCAGGGGGGGCCCTTGGTCAATAATGTGGTTGTTGATTGTTGGGCAAGAGTAAAAAAAAGGATTGTGCTGAGGACGGTAAGAAGCAGGAGGCAGCATATCACCTTACGAGGATGAGTGATCGGATATTGGATCAGAGATGTTGTGAAAGACATTCTTATTGTTGGGGAAAGGTCGTTGAATTCTGGACAGGTTGGGCGTCGCAATAGAGATCGTGGAATACCTTTATCAGTTCCGTTACCCGGCAATCGGCAATACTCTTATCGTGATAGTTCGCGTCTCGTCGTGTGTTTATCAGGCCATGGGTTCTCAATGTAGAAAGGTGCTGGGAGTGGTTGGCACTGGATGTTTTGGCAATGGTTGCAAGTTCTCCTGCGGTCAGCTCCCGGTTAGTGAGGGAGCTGAGAATGTTGAGACGAATTGGATGGGCTATTGATTTGATAACCAGTGATAGCTGTTTGGTCTGTTTGTTATTCATTGCGCAGTCCATGTGGGAAAAACGTTTACTTAAGCAAATTATTGAATAGTTGCCTGCTGCTTGTCAAGAAATATGTTCGTTTTTCAGGGAGTTGATTGAAGTTAGAGCGTCATGGATAGTATTTAGTGTGTTGCTGCGTGTATCAGTGATAGTGAAGGGTGGTATCAGAAAAAAGCAAAAGCAGTGAGGCGGTATGAGAAGTAGACCATTGTAGCGAACGATCCTGTTGTTGGGCTTGCAGTAAAAAGTATCTTAACAGCTTGTTTTTTTTAATGGTATTGCGTCTTTTTTTTGCGGTTTTGTTTTTGGACGCAGCAAACCATCCTCGGTTAGGAAGAACCAGATGTTTCTGTGAGGTGAGGCCGTAAGATTTGTTATATCTTGACAAAGGAAAAAGGTGTTATTACTCGTACTACTATATATCCAGAAGTGAGAGGTATTTGATAACGTTCTGTTTTTCTCTGTATTACCCAACAACCTACACATGATAATAAAGAGTAAAAGGAAAGCTGCGTTGGCTATGCTTTCCTAGTAGGTATGGTGTCTGCAATCCATGCTTAAATAATAGTCCAAGGGGGGCCTATGAGTGCAAAAGAAATAGAAGACAAGATTACGAGTTTGCTGAGTGAGGGAAATGTTTTTCAGCCACCTCAGGAAGGTCGTGATAAGGCGTGGATAAAATCCCTTGATCAATACAAGGAAATCTATCAGCGCTCTATGGATGATCCGGAGGGGTTTTGGGCTGAACGTGCCGAAGAACTCGTCACCTGGGATAAAAAATGGGATAAGGTGCTGGATTGTGATTTGACTGTTCCCGAGGTCAAGTGGTTTCAGGGTGGGAAACTTAATGTCTCCTACAATTGTCTTGACCGGCATCTTGAGGATGGTCGTCGCAATAAAGCTGCTATCATCTGGCAGGGAGAACCGGAAGAAGATGTAAGGGTCTATACCTACCAGATGCTCCACACTGAAGTGTGCCGGTTTGCTAATGTACTGAAGAAAAAAGGTGTAAAAAGGGGCGATCGGGTTGCAATCTATATGCCGATGATTCCGGAACTGGCTATTTCTCTGCTGGCATGTACCCGGCTTGGTGCTGTGCATTCTGTTGTGTTTGCAGGATTCTCTGCGGTTGCCCTGCAGAGTCGAATCAATGATTGTGAGGCCAAGGTTCTGTTGACCGCAGATGCCGTACTTCGCGGGGGGAAGTCTATCCCACTGAAAGCAAGTGCTGATCAGGCTATGGAGGGATGTGACTGCGTTGAAAGCTGTATCGTTGTTAATCGGGCAGGGACTGAAGTGACCATGCAAGAAGGACGTGATTGCTGGTGGCATGAAGAAGTTGAAGAGCCTGATATTGCAACCTACTGCGAACCGGAATCTATGGATGCTGAGGATTTGCTGTTTATTCTCTATACTTCAGGTTCTACCGGTAAGCCCAAAGGTGTTGTCCACACCACTGGTGGCTATTTAATGTATGCCATGCACACCAGTCAGTGGGTATTTGATCTTAATGACGAAGATGTTTATTGGTGTACAGCTGATGTCGGCTGGATTACCGGGCATAGTTATATCCTTTATGGCCCGCTTGGTCTTGGCGCAACTACTGTTATGTTTGAAGGCGTTCCAAACTATCCGACTCCTGATCGGTTCTGGAAGATAGTTGACAAGTTTAAAGTTAATATCTTCTACACTGCCCCAACTGCCATTCGTGCGCTTATGCGTGATGGCATTGAGCATACCCAGCGCTATGATATGTCCAGTCTGCGCATTCTCGGATCTGTTGGCGAACCGATTAACCCGGAAGCATGGATGTGGTACCATGTTAATGTGGGTAAGGAAAAACTGCCCATTGTTGACACCTGGTGGCAGACTGAAACCGGCGGGATCATGATTTCGCCACTGCCATATGCAACCCCGCTAAAGCCAGGGTCTGCAAGTTACCCGTTACCCGGTATTGATGCGGCAATTTTTAATGAGGAAGGAGAAGAAGCTGCTCCCAATGAGGGTGGGCACCTTGTTATCCGCCAGCCTTGGCCTGGCATGCTTCGTGGCGTTTTCGGTGATCCTCAACGGTACAAGAAGGCTTATTTCAGCCGTTATGAAGGGATTTATGACCCTGAAGACGGAGCCCGTTGTGATGAAGATGGTTACTTTTGGATCATGGGGCGTCTTGATGACGTTATCAATGTCAGTGGTCACAGACTAGGTACAGCGGAAATCGAATCAGCATTGGTATCCCACGAGGCGGTGGCGGAAGCCGCTGCTGTTGGTATGCCTCATCCCATCAAGGGGCAGGCGATTTTTGCCTATGTTACCCTGATGTCGTGGGCTGAAGAAAGTGATGAACTGTTGGCAGAATTGCGCAAACATGTACGTGCCGAAATCGGACCAATCGCTACCCCAGAGGCCATACAATGGGCACCTGGTTTGCCGAAGACCCGTTCCGGAAAGATTATGCGTCGTATTCTACGCAAAATTGCTGCCAATGATTTCAAAGATTTTGGTGATACTTCGACCCTGGCTGATCCTTC
>JAUVLX010000375.1 GCA_030600525.1 Desulfobulbus sp.
TCTGGGAGCGCAGGCTGTGAATCCTGATGTCTCCGTACGAGTGGTATGGACTAAAACCTGGTATGATCCGGCAACTGAAAAAGAGGCTGCCAAGTCTCTGTTGGATGTGGGAGCAGACGTTATTGCCCAGCACCAGGATTCCCCCGGTCCGCAGGAAGCGGCACAGGAGAAAGGTGTCTACTCAATTGGCTATAATTCTGATATGAGTACTTTTGCACCTAAGTCACATCTCACTGCTCCTGTATGGAACTGGGCACCGTATTACACGCAGATAATCAATCAGGTCAAAGAAGGTACCTGGAAAGCTGAATCGGCCTGGCTGGGAATGGATGCCGGAATAGTCGCACTCGCACCTTTTGGCCCTATGGTTCCCCAAGAGGTTCAGGATAAAGTTGCAGCCCAACAGGCGGAAATTGCCTCCGGCAGTTTCAAAGTGTTCAGCGGACCGGTCAAGGATCAGCAGGGTGCTGTAAAAATTGCTGATGGTTCCGTAGCAAGCGACGAGACACTGCTCGGTATGACCTGGTTTGTACAAGGTGTTGTTGGAACCACTGAGTAAGAGCAGAGCAGTATAATTAAAATGTTACTGGAAGCCTTGTCGTAGCTAATGCAGCGATTCAGGATTATTAAAAGACAGGAACGTCTTGGTTGGCGTTCCTGTTTTATTTTACTGGCTGCAATCGGTCTTGCTCTGTTGTTAAGTGCAATGATGCTGATGATGCGCGGTACACCGCCTGTGGAAGGGATTCTAACCCTTTTTAAGGGGGCCTTCGGCTCCAGGTGGGCTATTGAAGACAGTCTTATTAAGGCGATCCCTATTTTTCTCTGTTCCCTGGGTGTGGCTACAGCTTTTCGGTTACAGATTTGGAATATCGGAGCAGAGGGACAGTTTGCCCTGGGAGCTATTGGGGCTACCTGGGCCGCATTGACCTTTCCCGAACTCCCTAAACCTGTGCTCTTGTCCATGATGGTTGGCGCCGCCTGTATAGCCGGTGGTGCATGGGGTATGATTCCGGCAATACTCAGGCAGCGCCTTGGCACCAATGAGATTATCGTCACCCTGATGATGAATTATATAGGCATTCTTCTGCTGGAATACCTCGTGTATGGTATCTGGAAGGATCCTGCTAGTTACGGTTTTCCAATGAGCCCGATGTTTACCGAGCAGGCTATTGTCGGCAAGATCGGGACCAGCGGTGTCAACAGCGGTATATTTCATTGCCTCGTTCTTGGCATTTTGTTCTGGATATTTTTTACTTTTACCAGAATTGGTTTCGAATTGAAGGCCTCAGGAGACAGCGTTCGTGCCGCACGTTATGCTGGCATTCCCTATAATTATCTCGTGGTGCTGGTAATGGTGTTAAGTGGTGCCCTTGCCGGATGGGCAGGTTTTTTAGAGGCATCGGCAACCGTTAATCGACTGCAGCCATCCATTATGGTCGGTTATGGCTATACTGCCATTGTGGTTGCCTGGCTTGCTCGCCTCAATTCTCTGAACATTGCCATAACCTCCTTTTTGCTTGCCGGGCTGCGGGTCGGAGTGGAAAGCCTGCAGCTGGATATGCAGGTACCTGCTGCTTTTGGCGGGATGATAGAAGGGCTGATTCTTATGACTGTTCTTGCCAGCGGCTTTTTTGTCCATTACAAAATGGTACCGGTGAGGAAGCAATGACCCTGGATATGATCATACCACTCTTGGCTGCAACCATTGTTGCCGGGACCCCAATTCTGTATGCAACTCTGGGAGAGATGATCACCGAGAAGTCCGGGGTACTGAACCTGGGGGTCGAAGGAATCATGATTGTTGGTGGTCTCACCGCTTTCCTGGTCGCCCATTTTACTGGTAGTCCTTCTTTGGCCTTTGTTGCAGCTGGTGCTGCAGGAATAGCAACAGCTTCCCTGCATGGATTGGTGTGTCTTGTTTTTCAAGGGAACCAGGTGGTTTCCGGGTTGGCACTGACTATTTTAGGAACTGGTTTTGCCAATTATTTCGGCACGTCCTATGTTGGTTTGTCCGCGCCTGGATTTCACCCTATGCCAGTGCCTGTACTTGCTGATATTCCGGCTATAGGACCTATATTTTTCCAGCATGATCCCTTGGTCTATCTCACCTATGTTATCCCGCCATGTCTGTGGCTTTTTTTCAACAATACTCGTTATGGACTGGGATTACGGGCAGTAGGTGAATTCCCTCAGGCTGCTGCGGCAGCTGGTCTCAACGCGAGAGGGTATCGTTGGCTGGGTATTCTTGGTGGTGGTTTTTTTATGGGGCTTGGTGGTGCCTACCTGTCCCTTGCTTATACTCATCTCTGGAGCAATAACCTGACAGCCGGCCGCGGCTGGATAGCGGTGGCTTTGGTTATATTTGCTTTCTGGCGTCCCGGGCGAGCTGTGTTTGGAGCGTACCTTTTTGGTGGAATTATGGCGCTTCAGCTCAGGTTGCAGGCAACCGGCACTCAGCTGCCGTCCTCTTTGCTGCTCATGTTGCCCTACGTATTGACGGTCCTTGTCCTTGTATTGTCGTCACTGGGGCGTAGACGTACCAATGAGCCAGCTGCTCTGGGAGTCAATGTTGAACCGGTTGATTAACCTCGAGGCCCTCTGTTTAAAATTCGTATTAAGAGTGTTTGTGTAAGGAGTTGAAGAATGGAAGAAAAATCTCAGTATAGAAAAACATATCCCATCTCCTGGG
>JAUVLX010000273.1 GCA_030600525.1 Desulfobulbus sp.
CCGAGGCTGATGCTCTAGACCGTATGATCGAAGAACTTAAGGAAAAGATTCGTGATGTGACGCAGCAGATAGCAACATTACAAGCACAGGAAAATGAAGCTGCATTAGAGCAAAAAAAGTCCCTGGAGATGCAGCTTACTGTCTTAAACGCTCAGCTCATGGAATTAATGGGTCAAAAAATGGAAATGCTCGACCAGGAAGGCCAATAATATCAACGGGTAGTCTTGAGAGTACCGTGAAATGAGAAACACATGTTCAGCCAGCTCATAATTAGAGGCAGTTACGCTTAGACCATATCCAAGAAAACAACTCTTCTGTAGGTAATTCTGTCCAAGCCCATCAGTAAATAATAATTTTGTTACGCTTCCTGGAATCAGCAAAATTAATTGCTTTTTTTTTCATAACTCATTAGTAATTCCTCATTCCGATTGGGGTGTTCTGCACTGTAGGCAGGGCTGAGATTAGACCCATCGAACCTGATACAGTTCATACTGTCGCAGGGAATTCGGAGATCGCTTTTCCCGCCGGAACTTTTTTCCTGCATCCTGCAAAGCCTTCCCGCCTTCCCGCCTTCCCCGACAGTCCCGTTATTTAAAATCGCTGCCAGTAAAAAAGGAGATTGTCTATGAAAACCGGAGAAGCCATTACCGGTTCCCCAAAAGATGGGGAGCAAGGTGTTTCTGTAATGAGAAGATACGGCCAATATATCAGTCAACTGGGTCCAGCATGGATCATTGGTGCCGTGGCCTGTGGGCCAGCAACCCTGGCCAGTGTCGCCATTGCCGGAGCAACGTACGGCTATAAGATGCTGTGGGTGGTAATCTTAAGTGCCGTTTTTGGCACTACAGCACAGTATCTGGCAGCCAGGGTAGGGATCCTGGAGGGAATGGGTATTATCGCCGCAACGGAAAAACATCTGGGCAAACGCTGGGCATGGGTCCTCACCATTGACGCCCTCTTGGCCACCTGGCTGGCCGCCATGTTCTTGATGAACGCACTTGCTGGGGTAACCTCACTGGTTACCGGCCTGGATACCCCCTATTGGGGAGTCGTATACGGCATAGTTATCACGCTTTTTCTAGTGCGTAAGGGGTACCGGAAATTTGAAACGGTCTGCAAAATTCTGGTAACCTTTGTTGTGGTGTGCTTTGTGGCCACCCTTTTTATGGCAGATATTTCTGTCTCTGGTATTTTCGGAGGAATTCTCCCTAACCTTCCGGGCGGGATCGATGCGGCTCTGATGATGGCCGCTATCATGGGTGGTGCCGTTCATATCACCATTATCGGGATGCATACCTACAATACCAATGCCAGGGACTGGAAACCCAAGGATCTACCGCTGGCAAGATTCGACACAATCTCCTCCATGGGCCTGGCCTTTGGTCTCTACAGTGTAGCCATCTTTCTGGTAGCGGCAGCCGTGCTCCACCCCAATGGGATTGCAGTGAAAAGGGCAACAGACGCAGCACTGGCTCTCAAGCCTCTACTGGGTGATAGTGCCATGAAAATCTTTATGATTGGCCTCTGGGCAGCGACCCTGTCTACCCTCTCACCTACCTTTATGGCCGGAGCATATTTTCTCTCGGACAAGATGGGGTGGGCATTGGATGTTAAAGATAAACGTTTTGCCGGGGCGGTTTTTGCCGGATGCCTGGTGAGTATGCTCGGTCCCTTTGTAAAGGGTAGTTTTTTCTTGCTTCTTCCATTGATGCTTGCCCTGGGCCTTAGCGGTACGCCTCTTGTGATTGCGATTATTCTCTACCTGCTCAACCGATCAGGCTGCAAAATGCGAAATTCGGTACTCCTTAACTTTATGGGTGGCGTTACGTTGCTGGTGACCTCCTTTCTGGCGGTACGGTTTATCCTTACTCAGTTCGGGATCATGTAATGAAGGATTACAATATAAAACACTACCTTAATAGGCAGACGCTGATTGCCGGAGATGTCAACTCCGGCAAAACCACCCAGACCACAACGATTTTGGAGCAATTTTTACAAGCCGGGTACGGTGAACAGATGGCGGTGCTGGACTTATCTCCGGACCCGGTTCGGGGAATTGGAGGTAAGCTGCTTCTTCCTTTGGGGACACCTGTTTTATATCTCACCGCGCATATTACCGCTCCCCGCCTTATGGGTAGGGATGTGGACCATACTCTTGAGTTGGCCGATGAGAACGCCCGGAAAATAGAAGGGTTGTTTGCAGAGTTTGCAAAGCAGAAGCGGGATATTTTGTTTATTAACGACGCAACCCTCTATCTCCAGGCCGGTAATTTTGCCCTGTTTCTTGAAACGTTGGCAAAAAGTTCGACTCGGATCATTAACGCTTACTATGGAAATACGTTTGCAGATTCAGCTCTGACTCAGCTGGAAAGGAAATTGACCGACGCCTTAATGGAAGTCAGCGATGAAGTGATCTGCATGTAAAACATGGAGTGTCCATTAAGCTGCTCTACAGGGTGCTGTTGTTTTCGAAAGGGACGATGAATTTGATTCAATGATTTTTAGGGTGATAAGCAAATCCTGATTACCAAAAAAGCACTCATCGTTGGCGGAACAGGGCTCATCGGCGGGTACTGCCTGCAAACACTTCTCGAAGATCCAAAATATGCAGAAGTAATCGCTCTGGTAAGAAACCCCTTACCAACGACCCATCCTAAACTCAAAATTGTTAGAATTAAATTTGACAACCTTGAGCATGAACTAGCAGGTATAGAGGCGCATGATGTCTTTTGCTGTTTAGGGACCACGATTAAGAAAGCTGGTTCTCAGGAAGCCTTCCAAAAAGTAGATTTTACTTTGGTGGTTACAGTAGCTAAGCTAATGAGAAAACAAGGTGCAGAACAATTCCTGGTAATATCTTCGATGGGTGCCGATAAAGATGCAAAGGTGTGCTATAGCCGGGTCAAAGGGGAAATGGAACCGGCTGTAGAAAATGTAGATTACCCCTGTTTACGCATTATTCGACCATCGCTGCTGCTGGGGCCGCGAGAGGAAATTCGCTTGGGTGAGAAAATAGGGTCAATTCTAACTCCAGTGCTGCAACCTTTTATGCTAGGTTCGCTAAAAAAATATAGACCTGTTCAAGCAGAGTCAGTTGCTCGATTCATGGTAAAGGTGGCCCATGAAAAAATAGCTTCCGACGTCCATGTTTACGAGTCGGATATGATTGGTTAATTCCACGGTTATTTCAATTTGAAAAGTTCGTGAAAAATCTAGTCGCAGTTCTATAAAGGCTATGGGAAAAGTTTGATATAGAACGCAGCAGATCTATCCTTTTTACGACGCCATCAACGTTCCACGATGATATTACCCCCGGAGGTAAGATGCAAAAGAACAAAAAATATTGGTTTCGAAAAGTGAGCCCCACCTTATGGGCTCCTCTTTCCTGGGAAGGATGGGTCACAATAGGGGGCCTTATTTTGGCTCTGTTTTTCATTTATAAAACTAATGACATTTCAAGTGATGTTGCCTTGAGTTTTTCGATTCATGGCCCTATGATTATAGAATTGGTGCTTTCGATCGTCATATTTTTTTGGGTCACTTATGGACATGTGAAAAAATGATACCAAAATTACGTTGCCACCTACCGTTTTGGTTAAACTGTAAAAAAACAAACTCAAGCTGATATTTTTTGACTACCGATGTTGACTTTATCTGACAGCCAGCACATAGGGTATTAGCCGAAAATGTTTTGGAAGAATCTTTTCTCCGCAATGACCCTGATAGTCATGACCTATAGGAGCAATGTTGACTTTGGAGCTTAAACCTACTTTTTAGCGGTGAAACGGAGCTTTTAAGGCTGAAAAATGGCTGTTTTTAATCACCTTTTCCTTTGAGTTTAAATAGTTGATTTGGTCCGACCTCAGTTTCTTCTCGGGAATTGCTGACCCCCGAAGCTGTTTTTCGACGTTCACGGCATTAAGGCTTTTTCTTGCCAATTTGCTCAATGAGTACAACCTTGGGCACATATTCTTTTTTGGCTTTGACGAGCTTGCTAGTGACCTCTATGTCGGCCGTCACTCTGAGCTTCCCGTGAAGGGCTGCCGGGTTAACAGAATCGTCAAGAACAAACCTGACTCTTTTGGAAACCACGCCCGGAACGACACCAGCCCAAGACTTGGTGTTACTTTCACGGTCACTAGCCCAGATTTCAATTTCCACATCGGTATATTTTTGCGATATTTCAATCGGTTGTGGTGGCTCGTACTCGGTAGGGGCTTCCTGGAGGAAGCCTTGAGTTATAGTAAGGGTAGACTGGCCTTCTATTTCTATTATTGCGTCTTTATCGCTATATGCTGGGGTGAGCGCATTAATTGCTTCCTTTCCTAGCGTTTTTGGATCACTAATACCTTTTAAAATAGTATCAATGCTATCCTTGGTGATATTCATCGTGCCACCAGTTTGAACAACAGCGCCATTGTAAGCCTGAATATTGACAGATGGTTTACTCGGGCCAAGTACAGTTGCTACGCCATGATAGAGTAGCGCACCTACGCCAATACAAACCACGCCCTGGATAACCCTATTGTTGTTTATCGTTTTGCTCGCAACCTGACTTGCCTGATCGTAGTCTTCTTGCTCTTGAAAAAAAACCTTAACTAAAAACTTTTGAATCCAACTGCCGGACTCTAAGGTTGCCACATATACATCAATATTGACAACTTCTATCCCCTTAAAAGATTCCTCTATAAAAGGTCCTACTCTTTTTAATGATTTTTCATAGCCCTGTAGAGACGCAATGATTTCAGAAATAGAGACTGGTTCTTTATTGGTAAATTTTACCTGGTAGTTAGTGCTAATAGCTAGTGTTTCTGTCATAAAACATTACCATGAAATATTATAATGTGGCGGTTTGTGTAGGGAGCATCCGGTACTTATGGTGTAATTTCGCGACCGCTTCTTTTTTTGTTTTGTTCTGTATTCTTAAGCAGTTAGGCGTAATTTTAGTTTCTAAAAAATGAACTTTATGGTATGATATTCTGCAAAATCAGGAGGTTATACCATGGCGAGGGCGCTGGAAAAACAGACTTGGACTGAGTGCTACAAAAACATGTACGACAAGAGTCTTGATCAAAAAATATCTGATATTATCCA
>JAUVLX010000355.1 GCA_030600525.1 Desulfobulbus sp.
GTGTTACCGATGCTTCCCGAGCGGCTATCCAACAACCTCTGCAGCCTGGTCCCAGACAAGCCACGTCCGGCATTTACAGCTATATTAAGCTTTGACAACGCGGGTCGTCGAATCAATGAACGTTACACAAAAAGCCTGATCAAAAGTTGGCGTCGTTTCACATACTCGACAGTTCATCGTCTCTTGTATCAGCAAGACCAGACCCTCCTTCAGGAACACGCAGATCTTTTGCCTATGCTGGAAGATGCAAAAGCATTAACTACCCTGCTAGGGCAACAAAGAGCTCGACGCGGCAGCCTCGGTTTCAACATACCCGAGCCATCCATACAGGTGGACAAGGGTAAGGTGACGGCCATCACCTTAAGCGAAAGGAACCAGGCACACATGCTGATAGAAGAGTGCATGCTTGCAGCCAATGAGGCTGTCGCCAAAACCCTTGCCACACGTGATCGCCAGGTTTTATTCAGGATACATGAAAATCCTGACCCTGTAAAATTGCAAAGTTTTGTCGATGTTTGCAAGGCTTTGGGAGTGATGTTACCTACAACGGAGAAGAGTCCGGCCTGGTTTGCAGAGGTTATTGCAGGCACAGCTGGCACCCCGCGTGAATATGTTATCAACAACCTCCTGCTCCGTACGATGCAACAGGCGAAATATTCTGCTGAAAACAGTGGCCACTTCGGGCTTGCCGCAGATTTCTATCTCCATTTCACCTCCCCTATAAGGCGCTACCCAGATCTGATTGCACACCGTGCACTCCATGCCCTGCTCAGGCACCAGACCGTGGACACTCGCCTCCTCCCGCAATCGTCCGGCCACAACGCCCTTGTAGAAGCTGGAAAAGAACTTTCTGGTTGCGAACGAAAAGCTGTCAAGGTTGAACGAAACGTCCATGCCCGGTTAGCCGCTGTGTATATGAAGGATAAGGTGGGTGAACAATACCCGGCAGTTATTTCCGGAATAACCTCCTTTGGCCTTTTTGTAGAATTGCAAAAATATTTTATCAGTGGTGCCATTCCCCTCCAAACAATGAAAAATGATTATTATCTCCATGATGCAAAACGCCACCGCCTCATTGGTGAACGAACCAACCGCATCTATCAATTAGGTGATACGTTGGAGGTTATACTTGACCATGTGGACATTCTCAGCAAACGCATTACCTTTTCACTTGTTGCAGCAAAAAAGAGCAAAGAAGATTCGGCTTCCTGAGTAAGCATGAGTACAACTGCAGTTTCTCTTGACGAAGCAGGCTATTTCAAATAAAACGCAGCTTGATTATGTATATGACTAATAATCTTCTGGGGGGAAAATGTAAGATTCATCATCTGGACACCAAATTTTCCCAAATAAAACTCTGCGAGAGAACACTTAGCATTTTACACAGAGGATAACGGCAACATGAGCGTAGTGAGTGTTATGTCGCCCTCTCATCTTATAAGAAAAAGGCTTTATTTCGAGGTATCAACATGGAAGAAACAAGCTGGATAGGCAGCATATTAGGCAATCCTTTCTTACGCGGCCTTCTCATTGGGCTTTTGATCGCACTCATCCTTTGGGTAAGAGCGCTCTTCAAAATACGTGATCTCAACAACAATCTCAAAAAATTGCGAGAACACCTGCACACAAAACTGGAAATTGACTCTGAAGAAAACGAGCGCCGCAAATTGGAGATGGACAAACTAAAACAGGAACGAGATAACCTGCGCAACATGGTTCAGGTACTCAATCAAAAACCTGGACGTCAGGAACTCCGCCAGACACAAGTCTACCAGAAAGCAATTGAAATCATGTTTGAGAAATCACCAGGCTTTGCCCCTGCCTGGCAGATTACCATTAAGGAAGCTGAAGAGGAAATCAAACGAGCAGAAAGAGGTATTATTCCTTTCTTTAAACGAATGACCACCAGCTCTTCAACACCAGCAGAAAAACCTTCCAAACGTCATTTGGAACTCGAGGAGTCAACCGGTAACTGATTTTATACATCCAACACCGTTTGTTGCCGGAACTCCGCCTTGGGGTTCCGGCAATATCCTTTTTCTGCATCCCGCAAACACGAAGACCTACCTTTCGCTTTCCTGCCCGACAATGAACGACAAACAACACAACCCTGAAAAATCGATGGTCGCCATTATTCTGGTACGACCTAAATATCCTGAAAACATAGGCGCTTCAGCACGCACTGCCCATAACTTCGGCATTCAAAAACTCATCGTTGTTACTGACGGACAACCAGATGAAGACAAAATGCTTAAGATGGCCACCCACAAAGCTGCGCATATGATCCATGCAATGGAAATATATGCAACAACAGCTGAAGCAACCTCTCCTTTTCACTCCATTATAGCAACCACAGCCAGACAGGGGAGGCAAAGGCCCCAGGAGCAGAGTCCGCGCCAGGTGATGCAGGAATTTGCGCCACAGGTTGCAGGTAACAATGTGGCCATCATGTTCGGTCCTGAAGATGCAGGCCTCACCAACGAAGATGTTGACCTGTGTCAATTCACCTCTACTATTCCCACAGCAGAGTTTTCCTCACTGAACCTTGCCCAGGCAGTGGCCATACATTGCTACGAACTTTACACCGCCCTGCCCGATGCAATAACCCCCCGTGATCGAACCCAGGAATATGCCAATTCACACGACCTTGAAGGTATGTACGAGCACATTGAAAAGGCCCTGCTCCAGGTCACCTTTCTCCACGATACTAATCAAACCTACTGGATGCGTAACATTCGCCAGTTTTTAAGCAGAGTAAGACTGAGAAAAAAAGAGACGAGCATGGTTCGTGGGATCTGCAGAAAATTTCTCTGGCACCAAACTAAAAAATCAGAGCCCGTTTAAAGGGCAGCTGTTACAGTCAGGATTTTTTTTCCGACAATAATGCTTGCCGACCTGTACCAGTAAAGCGTGATATTCATTGAATACTTCGACGTCAGCGTTCAGGTTATCCATGAATATTTCCTGCATTTCATTGTAATCAGATGTTTCTCCCACAAGGTTGTGTCGACTCAGAACGCGATAGGTGTAGGTATCGACAACAAACACGGGAAGCTGAGCAGCATAGAGAAGAATACAGTCAGCAGTTTCCTGACCAACCCCTTTGACGCCAAGGAGTTGAGTCCGTAATTGCGCCAGCGGCTGTGCTAAAAACCCAGCCACAGTGCCGTCTCCATGATTAAC
>JAUVLX010000207.1 GCA_030600525.1 Desulfobulbus sp.
GGCGGATTGTGACACCGCAATCGCCTACTTGGAACTTGCCCTCCCTTCATTTGGGTTAGGCAGTTGCTGGGCAGGGTATGTGACGTTCGCGGTTAATCAATGGCCGCCGCTTGCTGAATTTCTCGGTGTGCAGGATGAACATCAGGTACAAGGCGCTGTTATGGTGGGATATCCTAAATTTACCTACAAACGAATACCGGAGAGGAACAAAGCTGACATCGTCTTCTTCAAGTAAATAGCGGGAAGAAAAAATAACTGCACCGAGCAAGGGAGTAACTTTAACCTGCCCTCTCCATGCTGGTTGCCCTTAACCCGAATTTCTCATGAGCATTTTGTCATTTTTGAAAAATTTTGTAATTTCAATCTCATACAGTTAAAGTTAATGAGATATAAAATGAACAAAATGCTCACCAAAGGTCAGTCCATGCGGCACCATCTTCTTCAGTATTTTGGCAGTAAATATAGCCTACTATGATTCACTACCAAAAACTTTGAACCTGCCACCGCCTGAACTGATGAGAAATCCGGGTTAAAAGCAGTGAAATGTCGATCGTAAAGTTGACCTACAAAATGAAGAGGATCCATGGCTGAGTATACTACAAAGAAGTGTCCGGAATGTGGCCAGCAGTTACGATTTCCTAAAAACATTGGGGGAATGCTTATGGCCTGCCCTTCATGTGGGCAAAAATTTTCTTCTGACTTTAAACTGGGGAACGGCAAAGGAACGGCACCTCAAGGAATAGTAATAACAGTCTTTGAGATGCCGTATAAGGTGGTAAGCAGTATTGCCCGGTTTTTTCTTTCTAGATAAGTAATAACTTTGACGAAACCCTCTAACTCAAGACCTCTCCTCTCTATCAGCCCAGCAAGAAGATGGTTATATTCACACCAATTGTCCGAGACCACTATACTTGCAAGATAGGTTACCAAGGGGACTCCAATGAAAAGATTAGCCTGTATGGGAGACAGCCTCACCGAGGGGGCAGACCTGGTCAAGGGGCACACCTGGCCGTCTCTTGTTGGCAACGCATGTGCTCTTGATGTTTCAAATTTCGGTATCGGCGGTGATACCACACAAGGGATGCTTTCCCGATTTTACCCAGAAGTAATACAACTCAAACCCGACTATGTGTTTATTATGGGCGGCACAAATGATCTGTGGTGGGATTGGGAAGTGAAAACAATCTTGGGGAACATCTTTTCAATGTGTTTTCAGGCGAGATACCACGACATCACACCTGTTATTGGTCTGCCGATGCCTATCGATGTGGAAACTGCCCAAAAAGCTGACTTCTCTGGTCCGCTTCAAGGGTATGAAAGATTGGTAGAAACACTGGCTGATCTAGTCGACAAACTTACAACATACGCTATTGACAGTGAAATACCGGTGGTTGATTTACACCAACCGTTCCTCGGTGACGACCAAAAAGCTGAGAGTAGTATGTTCCTTGACGACGGACTCCATCCCAACCAGAAAGGACACCAGCTGATTGCTGACAGTGTCACACGCTCCTTTAGAGAAATATTTCGATTTTAAAATGGGATAGTCGACATTCTGCCTCCTAAACCAGTCCTGACCTAAGATTTAATAACTTTTTAAGGTTTATTCATGGATCAAACAATTCAGCAAAAAATAATCAGCTTGATGGCCCCTGTTGCTGCAGGTCTTACGGTGGCCGATGTACGTATTGGCCTGATTTATACCAGTGTAAGGCTTGATAACGGAAACACAGGCGTTGCATGGACCGGTCAAAAAAAATCCGGCGGCTGTGGGCAACAACCAAAAGCAGGAACACTTGTAGGAAGACCGGCCGAAGAACTGCTTCATATGCTGGCTGTTACCGATAGCCCCCTTTCCAAAACAATCGGCCTTGCCACTGCCAATGCTCTTACAGCTGATATTCCCCGTCCGGAAACCGTTTCAGATGAAATTTTAGAACTTATTGATATTCAGCCATCTGAGCATGTTGCCATGGTAGGTTTTTTTGGTCCTTTGGTTCCACGACTTCGTCAGACCGGATGCCGCCTGGATATCCAGGAACTGAAAAGTGACAAGCCCGGTACCATTTCTCCCGATGAGGGTCGTTCCTCTCTAGCCGCATGCGACGTTGCCCTAATCACTGCCACCTCCATAATCACCGATACTCTAGATGAATTACTCTCCGATCTTGGAAATACTCGTGCCATAGTCATTCTTGGGCCATCGTCTTTCATGGGGCCAGAGGTTTTCTCCGGGACACCGGTAACCCATATTGCTGGTGCCAGGGTGCGAAATTCGTCGGCGGTGGAAAGGATTGTTTCGGAAGGCGGCGGAACGAAGATATTGAAAAAGCATATGGAGTTTGAAACCATCTGCCTTAACCCTTAAAATTTACACCCCATACTGCTCAGCAACCTTATCAGGACACTCTCTTGATCAGCAAAGATTGGCAGGACAAAGAGACACTTACAGAGTATAGTGTAAGCTTTTTTCCAGATCAAATATGGAGTCATCTTTCTCAAAAACCATAAACAAATAACTTACGATTACAGAACAATGAACTTTATCAAAGAATTGACATGGCGCGGCATGATCCACGACATGAAGCCCGGAACCGAAGAGCAACTCCAAAAAGAGATGACATCAGCCTACATTGGGATTGACCCAACAGCTGACTCACTCCATATCGGTCACCTGGTAAGTGTGATGATGCTCAAACATTTCCAAATAGCCGGCCATAAACCGTTAGCGCTTGTCGGAGGTGCAACCGGGATGATCGGCGATCCGTCGGGGAAATCGTTAGAGCGCAACCTGCTCGACGAGAAAACCCTCCGTCATAATCAGGACTGCTTGAAGAAACAGCTCGCGAAATTTCTCGATTTTGATTCAGACGCTGCCAATGCCGCTGAGCTGGTAAATAATTACGACTGGATGAAAGACTTCAGCTTTTTGGAGTTTATCCGCGATATTGGCAAGCATATTACCGTGAATTATATGATGGCCAAGGACAGCGTAAAATCACGTTTAGGCGAAGATGCCAAGATGGGAATGTCCTTTACCGAATTTTCGTACCAGTTGGTTCAGGGAGCCGATTTTTTACACTTGTACCGGGAGAAGAACTGCAGATTACAGATGGGCGGGTCTGACCAATGGGGAAACATCACTACCGGCACAGAACTTATCCGCCGCAAAGAAAGCGGTGATGCCTTTGCCCTTACATGCCCGCTGATAACCAAAGCTGATGGCGGTAAATTTGGAAAAACAGAAAGAGGTAATGTCTGGCTTGATCCGAAACTGACCACACCGTACAAATTTTACCAGTTTTGGCTTAATGTGTCTGATGCTGATGCAGAGAAATATATTAAAATATTCACCCTCCTCAGCAAAGAAGAAGTGAGTGAGCTGGTAAAAGAGCAGGAAGATGCACCGCATCTTCGACCATTGCAGAAACGGTTGGCAAAAGAAGTTACTTGCATGGTTCATGACGAAGAAGAGTACGACAAAGCTGTGGAAGCCTCACAGATCCTTTTTGGCAAAGCGACCACTGAAAGCCTGGCAAAGCTGGATAAAGAAACCTTTCTTGCAGTATTCGAAGGGGTGCCGACTTTTGAGATTGACCGCACCAAACTCGATGCCGGAGTGCCGATCATTGAATTACTTGCTGCTGAGACTGCTGTTTTCCCAAGTAAAGGCGAAGCGCGCCGTACGATAAAAGGGAACGGGCTCAGCTTAAACAAAGCAAAGCTGACTGATCAGGAGTACTCGGTTACGACGTCGGACCTGATCAGTGAAGCATACGTACTGGTGCAGAAAGGCAAGAAAAATTACTACATTATCGAAGCTGTGTAACCGGCTTGAGCCTTTTAAAGAGAGCTGCTCAAATGTGCAGCTCTCTTGTTTCGAATACTGCTGCGTGCCACCACCAGCAGACCCAGCAAGATTGCCCCACCTCGAATAAAGACACCCCACGGTTTTTAGCCCTGATTCCTCATAAACATTGTGTGCAATTGAACAAATTGTCACAATGTTTATGAAAAACCAGGGCTGATCATTTTAAATTATAGAAGGAACACTCATGAACATTGCCATAACAGCAGGCGACTCTACACTGGACAGCACCGTTTTCCATGAATTTTCCAGGACACCTTACCTGCTCATCGTCAATGTTGACACCATGGCATGCACCCCCATCGCGCATACCTGCACTCCTGGCTCAGATGAGCAACTGGCGCAAACTATTCTAAAACACAGGTGTGAAGCGGTTATTACCGGTAAGCTGGAGGAAAAAGCCTTTAACGTGTTGGCAGATAACGGTGTAACCCGCTATGCTGCTGCAGATATATCAGTACGAGAGTCCCTGGAGAAAATGGATAAAAGACAGTTGGAGTTTATCCGTAACCCTGAAGGCACATCTACCTGCTCAGGCGATCACCATCATTAATCACCACCCGTGTTGACAACAAAGCTCAACTGGAGGCTCCCATTATGAACGATGTAACGGCAGATAAACACTCTGCATTTTGTTATTCATTCTCCATGCTCATATTGGCTGCGGTTTTTCTTTTTTCCGGTTGCAGCACCACAACTCTCCCCAAAAGGGATTTGGCTTCATTTTCACAACCGTCGGCCTGTTACGATCGCCAGCTGGAACCTTCGACCCCCGTTGTTGATTCCCACATTCACTTTCGGGCCTTCGGAGGGAAATCCATCCCTTTTACTGAAATAAATGACTACTTCAGACAAACCACTATTCGCTTTGCTAATATTTACGGAATCGGCCAAGTGCTCCCTGCCGACTCGTCCTGTACTTACTATTTGGACTGCCCAGGCACACCAGTGCTGCCGAGCATAAAAAATGATATGGTCAATGCCGCAAACTATGTCGAATTCCCCTCTGAAGATATACAGTTAGTGCTCTCAATGACCTTCCCTGACATGGCAAAGCTGGAAGACGTTCAGGAAATAATTGAGCTGTACGATAAAGAATATCCAGGACTGTTTAAATGGGCAGGAGAAATAAACCTGGTGAAACAAGCGCTTTTGCAAAATGGTCATGTTCCGGTGACAAAAGCAGATATCAACAAATGGGGTGCATTTATGGAACTGCTTCGCCAGCGCAACATCCCGATAAATTTCCACTCAGACCTGGGCAATGATGAGAACCCCACCAAGTACCTCGGTATAATGGAATATGTGCTGCAACAATACCCCGCCAACAAAATAGTCTGGGCCCATATGGGGTTATCAAAAGAACTTGCCCACATGGATGCAACCAGACATACCAAACTTATGGCAAGGTTGCTCAACACCTACCCCAACCTGATGCTCGATATTTCCTGGAATGTGCTCAACACGCATTACTTCAGCAAGCCGGCAATCAGAGCTGTCTATGTCGATTTTTTCAATACCTATTCCGAAAGAATTTTACCAGGAACAGATTTTGTTGCTTCAAGGAACAAAAATTTTGAGGTGTATGAAAAAGAGCTGAGTGAGACGAGTTCAATCTTACAAGACGTAGATGACACTGCCTTTCGAAATATTGCGCTCGGTGAAAATTATTTCCGCTTTTTGAGCCTCAATTACCAGGCCCCCGATATCTGTCAATAAATGTGGTGCTGAATGTTAGTGGTCGGGCACTGCAAAGTGCCATAGAAAAAATCTGTTCCCTACCTCTGTAGTGAGAGATAAAATCTATCGCCTAATGGCGAAGACAAATAGCTGAATTTCAGGGGGGTAATCAGAAAAAAATGCCTACCACACTTTAAATGATTAGCGTGGTAGGTATTGGTCGGGCTGGCAGTATTCGAACAACGGAATAAAGAGACACGAAAAAATAAGGATATACGTAATTATTGATCCCCCTCAATGAAAGTCACAACTGTACTACAAGATGCTCGCTGCGGTTGAGCTGCTTCATGCTACTCTATCAAAAAAATTTACGGCCAAGGAATCACTTCCTGCCAGGTAGCGTGAAATGCTATGCGTGATGCATCATTGACACTTTCCCGAGCCTGTTATTTTTGCCTGTTGCTTATTGGGTTGACAGCTCTTCTGCTTTTTACCAGCTGCGCTTCCATAGCCCCCACCGAAAGGCTGTTCCTTGGCCAGAGTAATAGTTTGCTAGCGGTCATGGATGGCACCTGTAATGAAACCAGCTTTCTGCCAGTGAACCGGTTAGAGCTTGATACGCAAGAGGCATTAGATCCCAATACAATTTCTCTTCTTGGTTGGAATATATATAAAGGGCAACGGGCAGGCTGGGAAAAAGATTTACTGGAGTTCAGTACACAGGCAGACATTATTCTGTTGCAGGAAGCATTATTAGACGATGCATTAAAACGAGTCTTTGATGATCAGGAGATGTACTGGAGCTTGAA